>JAQBQI010000106.1 GCA_028287085.1 Myxococcaceae bacterium | reverse complement strand
GTGGCGCGAGGCGCTCGACGCCGTGGCAGCGGACACCCGCGGGGGGTACCGCGGCGCGGCCCGCGACGTCGAGCGCGTGGCGCGGGTCCTCGAGGACCCCGCCGCGCTAGCGGAGCAGCGGACCGGGGCCGCTTACGTTCTGTCGTCGCACCCCGACGCCGCGCTCCACGAGCGGGTGCGCATCGCGGTCGACGCGTGCGCGTGCACGAACGTGCGGGTGGCCATCGATCGAGCCGGCGCCGGCGAGCTGGACGAAGCGCCGCGCGAGGCCTCGAACGCCGTGCCGGCGCGCCGGGCATGATCGGGCGCCGGATGCGCACGCGCCCTCGCGACGAAGGGCACCCTCTTTCCCATCGAGGATCTGCTCGACGAGGAACGGTGTTATCGGCTGTTGTTGGATGCGCTGCACCGCATGGCGAGCGCACGAAGAGTCACGTGATTCCGCCGAGGAGTAGCTTCGTGAGATAGGCATTGTCGGTGGCGGCCCGCTTGCTCTTGATCTTCACTCCCTTCTTCAGGGACTCGTCGCGTCGCAGCAACACCAGCGCACACCGCCGCGCGGCCGCGAGGTTCTCCGCCGCGTTCTCCGCGGCCACCGAGCAGTCGTCCTCCCGCATCTGCGCGTCCAGCACCCAGTGCAGCCCATTCTCCACGCCCCAGTGCGCGCGGATGATCTCGCCGAAGCGCTCCGGTGTGGCCTCCAGGCTGGACAGGTAGAACGCGTCCTCGCGGGTCAACACGCCCCGCATCTCCCGGATGCGCGTGACGCGAATGGCCGACTTCACGCCCGGCAGCTGCGCCTCCGTCACGCCCGCCGCCGCCGCACTGACGACCGCGAGGTGTCGCACGTCGAGCCGGCCGTGCGCGTTCTCGGCGCTCGTCGGGCGCGACGGGGATGTCCTGGAAGAAGCGCGTGACGGCGTCGCGACGAGTGGGGACACGCGTCCGACTGCATCACCGGCGCCGATGGATCGCCACCGCGGTGACGATTGAATACACTCGGCGGTCGGCCCGATCGCAGCCCGAGCAGCCTCTCGTCCGTCAATCCCTCGTGCAGAAGTCCTCGCCGCCCTCACCGTCATTCTCCGGCAGCGTCGGCGCGTCGGTGACGAACCAGAACGCGGCCCGGTCGAAGCGGAGCGAAACCCGTCGATGCGTGGCCTGGCCCTCGACGGTCAGGGTCCCGTCGTCCTCGCCGCGCACCCGCAGACCCTCCCCCTGGGACTCGAGAGGAACCCATCCCACGTGTACGAACCACCCGTCGGGGTGCAGTCGATAGAGCGCGTACGCGTTGCTGCCGCACGAAGCATCGCGACAGTGCCGACAGCCACCGGTCGCGGACTCTTCCATCGCGAGATAGACGACGCCCCCGGCGACGATCGTCGTGCCGAAGCGTGCGGAGAAGTTCTCCCCCTCGTCCAGGTACTCCGCGACGACGATGCCGACCGGACCGCGCACCCCCTCGCGCAGGAGCACGACCGCGGTGTGTCGCCCGTCCCTCGGCTGGGCCCGAACCAGCGTCTCGAGGTTGCCATTGTGATCGATGTCGAAGCGGGCCAGCACCTCGTCGTCCGCCGGGTCGAAGGGCCAGTTCCAGGTGGTCGTCGGCGTTGACGTGTGCCTGAGCAGGTAGTCGGGATGGCGACCTCCGATGCGGTCCCGTATCGGCGACGGGGTTCGATCTCGGTCGGGAAGCAGCGGGCATTCCGGTCCGAGTTCGCGCGGGTGGACGAAGGCGTAGCCCTCCGCGCCGGTCGCGATCACCCGGACGCGGCTCAGGACCGGCGTGGTGTCGCTCTGCCAGGAGCGGGAGACGTTCGAGGTGCCGAGGACGACGACCCGACTGCCGGCCGCCACCTCCGGTCCGATCGACCTCACCGTCATGTGCGGCCGCAGATGAAACGCCGCCCGCAGCGTCGCCGTACACGTCGCCGGCGCGACGGGCGGGGCGGGCGCCGATGCGACGCCCGGGGTCGACCGCGCGCTCTCCGGGGCGGGGGCGCGCGCCGCTTCGGTGGAGGCGTACGTCGCGACCGGCGGTCGCCGCGTGGTGACCGACTGCGCCGCCGGACGGGGAGGTCGGCCCGCGCACCCGGCGAGGAACACCAACCACAACGCCGCGTCGGCGAGCACACGGCGGCGGCGAGCTCGGCTCGCACCCATGAAGATTGCGCGCTGCATGGCGCGGCGCTGAGCACCAGGCGTGCCGGTTGGTGCCTCGCGCGACGCCCGCGCCTCCGGCGACAGCGCGGTCCGGCGCTGGAACCCGCCGCGGCGGTACGCGTCGAACAGGCGCGCGATCTCGTCGCGCGACCCCGCGACGAAGGGGCCGTGGTGCACCAGGGCCTCGTCCTGGCGAGCGCCCGCGTAGAGCAGCACGCGGCCGCCGTCGTTGGCTGTACGGTCATCCGCCGCCGAAGGGAGCCGTCGGGGGATCGATGAAGCGACGCCTGGCGAGTACTCCCATCAAAAGGGGACATCGATCATGAACGCACCCCAGTTGGCCCTCATCGCACGGCTGGGGTCCGCCACCGCGGCTTGCTCCGATTCCGCCGGGAGCTGTACGCAGACCCAAGGCACGACCACGTTCTGCGCCGAGTACGGCGGCGACGTGTCGTCCGACAACTCGCTTGCGCGTTGTCGCGCGGGGAGAGGCACGTAGTCGTCGGGCTCCTGCTCGTCGACCAACCGGGTCGGGCGCTGCGCGAACACACCGCCCGTCGGGCCGTCGTGCCCGTGCAGCAGCACCCGCGCGAGCCACCGGCCGAGCTCGGCGAAGCGCGCTCGGTCGAGGAGGCGTGTCCGGCTGCGGTGCGGCCGCGGGCCCGCCGCTGCCGCGCGAAGCGTCGCGGCTGCAGGGTGGGGAGATGGCACCCATGAACGACGAGAAGGGTCGGAAGCTCCTCGCGGCCTCGCTGGCCGCGATGGCCGGTCGCCCGCTCCCGGTCGGGGAGCTGGCCCGGCGCGTCGGCTGCACCCCGCGCGAGGCGGTCGAGGTGGTGCTGCGGTTCGACACCGCAGCCCTGGTCACGGTCGCGCCCGCCGACGACGAATCGGACTTCGTGGTGCGCCCGTCCCGCCCGCCCGGCTGAGACGCGGCCGCGCCCCGGATTGCGGTGGATCTCGAGGGGCGGGCCGTCGCCGCGAATCAGCGTCGGAGCGACCCATTGCGCGGGGGGATGCGCGGGCCGCTCCGACGGGGACGTGTATCACGGCGAACGGCTCGCACCAGCGCTCGCGCGCCCTCGCATGGGCGACCGGGCGGGGCGCGGGTGCGATGCGCTACGACCCACTCCTTCGCGATGCCATCGCCAGGACGACGAGCCGCACCACCGCACGCCCCGCACTCGCCGGGCGCGACGCGGCGGAGATCGCGCGCGTAGCGGTCTTCAGCGGTGGCGTCGGAGGGCCGCGCCCAACGCGCCGAAGGCCCAGACGTCGCCACCCGGGCGGCCAGCGAAGGCGCTGATGCCCGCTCCCTCGGCGCCGGTCGACTCGATCGTCCACGCGCGCCCGTCCCAGTGCGTGACCCGCACGATGCGGTCGTACTGGTACGACATCCAGACGTCGTCGGGCCCGCGGCCCCACGGCCGGCCCAGGAACTGCGACCCCTCGAAGGTCACCCGCGTCCACGCGCGGCCGTCGTAGTGGTAGAGCCGGTCGAGCGAGCTGGCCCACACGTCGTCATGGCCCGCGACCCACACGTGCTCGAAGTCGACGGCGGTGCCCGTCGCCTGTCGCGTCCACGCCGTGCCGTCCCAGTGCGCCGCGGCGCCCGCGCGACCGACCGCCCACGCGTCGTCGCGCGCGACGCCCGACACGGCCTGGAGCTGGTTGCTCGTGCCGGGGCTGGGGCGCGGCACGTCGGACCAGGCGCTCCCGTTCCAGTGGTGCAGGTCGGCGTTGCGCCCGACCGCCCAGACGTCGCCTGGCCCGCTGCCCCACACGCCGCCGAGCAGGTACGAAGCCCGCAGCGCCAGGGTCCACGCGGCGCCGTTCCACCGGAACACGTAGCCCGTGTCGGCGTTGCCGACCGCCCAGACCTCGGTGGGAGAGGCGGCCCAGACGTCGACGAGGTCGATCGCGGTGCGGTCCATCGGGAGCGTGGAGGTGGTCCAACGCGTGCCGTCCCAGTGCGTCGCGCGGGTGGAGGTGCCGACCGCCCAGAGGTCGTTCTCGGCGATCGCGTAGGCGGCGTGGAAGTTGACCTGCTCGGAGGAAGGGACGCCCGCGGCCGCGACCCATCGCGACCCGTCGCCGCGCAGCGCCCGACCGGCCCGCCCGACGGCCCACACGTCGTCCCGCGCCGAACCCCAGATCGCCTCGAGCCACTCCAGGTCCGTCCCCGGGAACAGGCTCCAGGCCGTGCCGTCGAAGCGCAGGAGGCCCGGCGCGCAGACCGCCCAGAGGTCCCCGGCGCCCGCCCCCCAGATGCCTTGCGGGAACCCGATGTTGGCGAGCGCGGGAAAGGTCCGCACCCCCGACGGGGTCCGGTGCGCGAACCACGTCGACGAGCCAGCGCCCGTGAACCACGCGTCCGTCGGGGAGGTTCCCCAGGCCGCGTTGTAGGTGATCGACGGGAGGGTGGAGTCGCGCGTCCAGCGGGTGCCGTCCCAGTGGTGGACGAGCGAGGGGCCGACGGCCCAGACGTCGTTCGCGCCGCTGCCCCAGATCGCCTGGTAGGACGAGACCCCGCCGCCCGAGAGCGACAGCGACCAGCGCGTGCCGTCCCAGTGGTGGACCTCCGCGGAGGAGCCGGCCGCCCAGACGTCGTTCGGGGCGGTGCCCCACACGGCGAAGAGGTCGCGGGTCGCGCTGCCCGCGATGCGCGACCACACCGCGCCGTCCCAGTGAAGGACGACCCCGAGGTGACCGACCGCCCACACGTCGCGGTGGCCGGTTCCCCAGACGGCCTGAAGCGCTTCGACCGTCCCGGTGGCGTGACGGACCCACTCGCCGTCGCCGCGGGTGTGCAGGATCGTTCCGCCGTCACCGACCATCCACACGTCGTCGGCCGACGCGCCCCAGACCGCGCGGAGCGTGTGGCCCTGCGGCGAAGGGTGCTCCCAGCACCAGCCGTCGACGCTACAGAGCGTCGAGCCGCGCGGCGCGCCCGCGTCGGGCGCATCGACGGCGTCCGGGGCATCGATCACGTCGGGCACGTCGACGACGTCCTCGAATGCGGGCACGTCGACGACGTCCTCGATCACGCGAACGTCGACCGGCGCGGGACGATCGAACGCGGCGGGAACGTCAGGCTCGACCGACGTGTCGACGCCGAGGTCCGACGGAGGGACGTCGAGCGGCGCGTTCGCGGCGGCGTCTCGCGCTGGCGCGGGTGTCTCGCTGCAAGCGACGACCGAGGCGAGGACCAAGGCGAGGGCGCGACGCTCCATCGAGGGACTGTCTCATACCGACCAGCGGTCAACAGGGGACGTGCGATGAGACCCCGTCCCGAACGAGCGGTTTGACGCCGCGTCCGCGTCGTCGCGCCCCGCGTCAGTCGCCGGCGACAGCGCGGCGCGGGCGCCAGCGCCACCACGCGATGACCGCGACGGCCAGGGCGGTGAACCCGAGCCCGAGGGCGGTGCCCAGCTTCTCGCTGCGCTGCTGGACCGTGAGCCAGTTGCTGCGGCCGCGGAGCGAGCCGAGCACCTGCGCGAGGTCGGCGCGCATCCGGGTCTCGCTCGTCGCCGGGCCCGACAGCATGAGCTGGGCGGCCTCGGGCGCGAGCGGGATCTGTACCGCAACCATGACGCTGTCCTGGTCGCCGCCCGTGACCCGCGTGGCCACCACCTCCAGGTCGAAGGACTGCCACCGCGCGGTGCCGTACTCGAAGCCGGTGATCGTGAGCCCGCTGCCCGCGACGGAGGCGCGCGCGGAGCGTTCGACGGTGGCGCGGTCGAGCGGCTCTCGGCCGATGGTTCCGCCGACGCCCTGCAGGACGATCGCGGTGTACCCGGGCGCGCCGGCCTCGCCCCGCGCCCACGCGTGAAGCGCCTGCGGCGACGGGTTGGGGATGTCGTGATAGCCGTCGGGCACGTCGAGGGACAGGCCCCGGACGTCGTCGCGGAAGGGCGCGGCCGCGGCCGTGGCCGACACGAGCAGGGTCGTGATCACGACGGAGAACATGGAGCGCACGGGCGGACGCTATCACGCGGGCCGCACCGCCGAGGAAGACGGCCCGGCCGGTCGTGACGCCTTCGTTAGGTGGGCGGCGCTGGCGTGGCGCGCGGGGCTGAGGGCGGGTCACCCGATCCGCACGGAGCAGGTTACGATGGCCGGCATGTCCGACGACGCGGAGCGGCAGTTCGACGAGATGTCAGCGTGGGTCGCCGAAGCGCTCGGCCGCGCGCGGGGTGACCGGGCCGCGGAAGAGGCCGTGCTCGAAGAGGCGGCACGCCGGTACGTCGCCGCCCGCACGCTCGTCGACCCGGACGACCCCGCCTCCTACGCGGGGCATTTCTTCGGGGCCGACGGGGTGGGCTTCGAGCGGGGACGGGAGCCGGGCCTTCAGCGGATCGCCGGGGCGACGCCGGACGACCTCCAGCGCTGGGCGGAGTTCGTGGCGGCCGCGGCCGAGCGCGCGGTCGGCGGGACGTAGCCCCATCAACCGCGCGAGGACCCACCCTCGGCGCGCATTGCGGCGGTCCACACCATCGGCTTCCACGTCGAACGGCATTGGCATCGCTCACCTCGCCGGCGAAGCCCGCGCTGGGGACCAACGCAGCGAGTGCGTTCAGCGAGCGCTCCGCCTTCCGCGGCCCGAGGAGTCGTCGGGCCGCTCCATCGGCGAGTACATCGACGACTTCAACAAAGCCGAGCGGCGTCACTCGTACGACGACTTCGTCAATCCGACCGCGCACGAATTACATTGCCAGGTAAAAGCCCTGGCCCCACGGGTCGACTGTCCGCGAAACGGGGGACCTCACCCAGTGCTCGTTGCCGCTTTCGTGCGCCTGCTCGTTCTCACGCTGATGTCCCGACCGCTCGTCGCTCGTCGCCCGCCCCTCGTTGCCCAGGGCGAGCGTAGAGTTCGTCGGATCGAAGGGTGGGTTGAGCAGGCCATCGAAGCGGTGTCGCATCGCACCGTGGCACCACGGTCACGCCTCGGAGAAGTCCAGATTCGTCGGGGCCGACTTCAGCGCATACATCGCTGGCATGTCGGTCACGGGCACCGAGTCGTCGACGACCTCGAAGCGAACGTCCGCCCAGAAGAGTTCGCCACGACCCGAGAGGATATTCGAGATGAAGAGCGCGGTGGCCTCCTCGGGGACATCGAGCACGCACGCGTAGCGCGCCCAGCTCGTGGTACCGGAGACGGGTGGACGCGCCATCATATTGTCGAACGCCAGATGTCGTCCCGGCCCGTCCGACTCATGGCCGTCAACGCGAAAGCAGAGCGCCGCGCGGTCGGTCACATCGACCGTGCGCAGCGCCGCCGAGAACTGGACGCGCTTCCCGCGATACACGTCTGGCTTGAAGCGCTGGCACATCGCGCCGAAGCCGTCGGCCCCATCACCCGATCGCCACATCCGAACGACGGGCTTTCCGGCATGGGCCTCAGTACTGACCTCGGCTGAGTACGCGTCGCCCCTCGTGCCCGTGATGCCCCAGCCCTTCACCGCACAGATACCCATCGGAAAGACTCCTTCTTTGTCATAGAGGAAAGTTCGGGACCTTCAGGCCTGCCCAACGGCTGGCCGATGTGCCACCGCATGGGGTGCAAGGGGTTGGTGATGGGTGCAGTGGGGGCGGTCGGCACCATCGGCTTGTTCGGCATGCCCAGCGCGGCAACGAGCGAGAACGTCACGGTCACCGCCGAACCCTCCGAGTTCGGTACGTCGTGGCTCATTGCATCTCTCATTGGCCAGCATCTTCTCCCAACGTTGCCCGTATCAGTCAACAGTCATCACTCTTCGCCCGCCGCTCACTATGAGTTCGGCTCACTCTCTTCGCTCGCTGTCCTCTCGGGCACAGCGCCTGGTTCAGCCTCTGCCCCCGACAGCCCTACGTACTTGCCCTGGAGGGCGACATGCACCCCGTCCGGGCAGTAGTCAGTCAGGATCACCTCCGCCGTCTCTGACAGTTGCGAGTAGGTGAGCGACCGGTCGGTCTTCCGCGTGGGAGCCGTCCCCTCGCGCTCTGGTTGCTTGACGGTGAGCCCGTGGGGGTCGTCGTGGTCGGGCGTCCCGAGGACGCGGTACGCATCCTCCACCGAATTGATCCCCGTGAGGAGTTGGTTGAGCCGCCGCTGCTCCTCCGGGGAGATGACGGCGAACAGGAGATCCCGCTTGGACTTGGGTGCCGCGCCGCCGCAGAACGGGCAATGGTAAATCCGCAAGGACGCTTTGCCGGCCGCGCACCTTTCATCACTGCAGGGGTCAGGATACTCGAAGTTATACCCGTTCAGTTTGGGGTCGAATACGATCGGGGACTGGGGATCGGCGGCAGCGTCCGCCAGATATTGGCAGGCGCACAACTGCTCGGTCACGGAAACGAAGGTCGGCTTCGCCATCGTATCACCAATACCTATGCGACTGAGCCGTTGAGAAGTGCCTCACTGACGGGTTCGCTCGACGGCCAAATTGTGGTCATCCGGCTGCCGAACGGCTGGCCGATGTGCCACCGCAACGGGTGAATCCGGTTTCCGGCGGGTGAAGCGGGAGGGGTCGGCACCATCGGCTTGTTAGCCTGAACCGTCGGCCGAAGTTGGTAGGCAGGGGATAAGCTCGCTCTCGCCGAGATCGCAGAGAACCCGTTGGCGAATGTACTCGTCGACGTGATCCCGTGCGATGGCGATCGCGCGTGCGCCGAGTTCTGGAGTCCGACCTGCCGCGCTGACCACCCAAGGAACCAACGCACGCCGGACGTCGAGCGCAGGGTTGCGGAGGAACTCCTCAAGGGCTGCCTCCTCAAAGAGTTGGAGGAGGTCATCGACGGTGCCATCTGCGCCGCCTTTCTCACGTCCCCCCTCGTGCGGCCAGTACATCTCCTGTCGCGGCACTGAACACCAGTAGAGCGCACCGGCAGTGCCGCATTTCTCGCGATCCGTACCGTGCCTGAAGATGCTGACCAGACTCTCGGCGACGCGCCGACGACCGTACAGGATCGCGCAAGGAAAGATAAAGTGCTTGTTGAAAGACACGTTGCGCGTCAGCACTCCCGCGCGGACCGTGTCTTCGAATAACGGTTCGGGCACAGTCTTCGTGGCAAAGATCAGAAGTTTCACCAGTAGGCGGTGCCGGGGGTGCTGGAGTAGCCCTAGGAGTTCACGTGCGTCTGCCGGCTCGCACGCGACAAACGCCTCCAATGCGGCGCTCGACACAAATCCGTCAATGGGCCCCACTAGGCACTCGGTGGACTCCACCGAGTTCAGGTGCTGAGCAGCGAGCAAGCGCTCCGAGAGGGTCAACCAGGGACGCATTGTCTTTCTCCGGCTAACGGCCTGCCCATGTGCCGCCGCACTGGGTCAATCGGGTTGCCAGCGGGACAGGTGTGGGCGGTCGGCACCATGGGCTTGTTCGGCAAGCACACCGGTTCAAGAGTCACGGGTACCTGCCCCGTCGGACTAGCAAGGCCCGCAAACGAACTCGGTCCTCTTCGTTCATCGCCAGGACCAGAACCGTCGCACGTCCCTCCGCCGTCAGCCCCTCGATGAGGCCATCGGCGGTGGTCCCAAAGTGCTCTCGCCACACATCGGATCGGGGATGATACAGCGCAACGAGCAGGCCCGTCTCGGGGTCAATTGAAGCAATGTTGGGCCCCTTGTTCAGGTTACAACGGATACAGCAGAGGCACAGGTTGGCCGCGTCGTCGGACCCTCGGTGTTGCTTCCCGATGATGTGGTCGACCTGATGAGGCAGCAGCGATGCCGACTGCGGAAGTCGGCAGTACTCGCACGCGTCCTGCGCGCGCCGTACGACCAATTCCCGCACATCACGCGAGACCTTCACGACGCCGCGCGCACCGTCCAGAACTCTTCCGTCTGGAGCTTGAGGAGACTCAGCGTGTCGTTCAGTCGAACGATCTCCGCATATTCCTCGCGCTCTTTGGGAGTCAACACCCCCTCACTGCTCTTGGTTGCGAGCTCTTCCACGCGCGGTGAAAGGTCTCGGCTGACTGCGCTGAGAGCTGCCTCAAGCTGCTCGATAGTTCGCTTATCCATGGCCTCTTCGCCCTACGCTGCTCGCGCCCCGTTGTCCACCGCGCGGTCGCTGGTGCCCACCGCCTGCATCCCTCGCGCATCTCTTTCCTCGGACTTCATGCGCGACCCGACGTCTCGGTCGCTCGGCCGCTGATCGTTGAAGCCGCCGAACGACTGGCCGATGTGCCGCCGCAGCGGGCGCGGTGGGTTGGCGGTGGGTGCAGTGGGAGCGGTCGGCAGCATCGGCTTGTTCGGCCCGTCTTCCGTCAGCAATCTCATGAAATTCATGGGCTCACAACGTCAGTTCACCAGTGATCCAGCCTTTGAGGAAACCCGCCAGTGACGTCGCCATGAGCTGACCCCGTGTTTCTATTGGGTGCCATGCCCAGATCTGCCCGACGGCCTTGTCCCTGTCGTATCCGAAAAGAACCCCGTCCACGCCAGCGTGTCCGAACACCAGCCAACTGTCGGGCGGTCCAGACGTGTCGCGCTCCGAGTTGGAGTGTTCCTCCAAGACGGCGGCTACGGGCCACATGAGCCACCCCGTTTCGATCGGCTGCCCCTCGATGTCCATCATTTCCGTGATTCCGTCGCACTCCGCCAGGAGCGTACGGAGTTCGCTGGGAAACGCCGCTCCCAGCACTTGTTCGGCGCGCACCAGATGCGCCTCCGCTGCCCCTACCTCGAAGCGGGGGAACGAGGGCGTGGTCCCTTCGTGCGCGCGGTAGGCGGCCATCACTAGCTCTTTCCAGGCCACGTCGCTCCTCGTGTTCCGCTGCCGAACGGCTCGCCGATGTGCCGCCGCTGCGGGCGCGACGGGTTGGTGATGGGTAAGGTGGGAGCGGTCGGCACCATCGGCTTGTTGGGCATGCCCGGCGCTGCCAAGGCCGTCGACGCAGCGGCACGCGACGGATCGGACCGCCGGGCTCCGCCGTCGCTCGCTGCCTCACTTGCCTCCTGATCCGCTCCCATTCCGTTGCCTTGGTGGATCGTTGCCGATTGCTCAATGCTCGTTGTCCACGGCGTACGCGTAGCTCTTTACGAAGCCCGTCGTTGGATCGCCCGCCGGGACACTCAGAAATCTTCTTGAACGCGCTTATCGATGGTCGATCTCTCTTCGGCG
>JAQBQI010000104.1 GCA_028287085.1 Myxococcaceae bacterium | reverse complement strand
GTGGCGCGAGGCGGCGAGCAGGCGCACGTCGGCGGGGCGGTCGTCGTCGGCGCCGACGGGGCGCACGCGGCGGGTCTCGACGGCGCGGAGGAGGCGGGCCTGCACGGCCGAGGAGACGCCGCCGAGCTCGTCGAGGAAGAGGGTTCCGCCGTGGGCGCGGGCGAAGGCCCCGGCGCGGGCGGCGCTGGCGCCGGTGAAGGCGCCCTTCACGTGGCCGAAGAGCTCGCTCTCCAGCAGCGACTCGGGGAGCGCGCCGCAGTCGATGGCGACGAAGGGCTTCTTCCGTCGCGCGGAGAGGTCGTGCACGGCGCGGGCGGCGAGCTCCTTGCCGGTGCCGGTCTCGCCCTCGAGGAGCACGGTGACGTCGCTGTCGGCGGCGAGTTCGAGCACCGCGAAGGCCTCGCGGAGCACGAGGCTCTCGCCCACGAGCTCGCCGCAGCGGCGGGCGCGCGAGGGGGCGACCTGCAGCGGACGCGCGACGGGGACGACGCGCACGAAGCTGCGCCCGAGCTTGAGGGTGGCGCCCAGCGGGACGCTCGCCTCGCGCACGGCGGAGCCCTCGTAGAGGGTCCCGTTGGTGGAGTCGTGGTCGACGACGGTGAAGCGGCCGGCCTCGGCGCGCACGGTGGCGTGGCGGCGCGACACGCGCTCGTCGGTGAGCGCGAGCTCGCAGGCGGGGTCGGTTCCGACGGTGACGGCGCCGTCGGGGAGGGTGAGCGGGGCGGCGCGCCCGGCGTCGGGGCCCTCGACGACGACGAGCTGGCAGCGGGCCGAGGCGGTGGCGCCGGGGAGCGACCCGGTGTGGACGGTGGCCGTCGGGTCGCTCATGGGATGGGCGTAGGATACGCGGGGTGAGCGACCTGCCGCGACAGATCGGGCCCTTCCGGGTGGTCAGGCGACTCGGCTTCGGGGGCGTCGGCGAGGTGCTGCTGGCGATCGCGCACGGGGCGGGGGGCTTCGAGAAGCCGATCGCGCTGAAGGTGCTGCGGGCCGAGCTGCGGGGCGACCCCGACTACGAGCGACTGTTGTTGGATGAAGCGCGGATGGCGGCGCGCTTCGACCACCCGAACCTGGTGGGCGTGCACGACGTCGGGGTGTCGAATGGCATCTACTGGGTGCGCATGGACTGGGTCGACGGGGCCGACCTGGGGGCGCTGATGGGGGCGGGTGCGGTGGGGGAGGGCGTCGCGCTCGCCGTCGCCCACGGCGTGTGCGAAGCGCTGGCGTACCTGCATGGGTTGTCCGATGAGGCCGGGCGCTCGTACGGGCTGGTGCACCGCGACGTGTCGCCGACCAATGTACTGATCGGCAGGAACGGCCACGTGCGACTGGGCGACTTCGGCACGGCCAAGGCGACGCGCCACCGCGAAGACACCAGCGCCGGGGTGCGCAAGGGGAAGTACGCGTACATGAGCCCGGAGCAGGTGCGCGGCGCGGTGCTCACCGCGGCGAGTGACCAGTTCGCGGTGGGCACACTGCTGGCGGAGATGCTCAGTGGGGTGCGGCCCTTCGAGGGGGGTGGTCCTTTGGAGACGATGGAGCGGATACGCGAGGCGGCGGCGCCGGAGCTGGGGGGATTGCCGACGGACGTGGCGGCGGTGGTGGCGCGGTGTCTGAAGAGAGACGCGGCGGAGCGATATGCCAATACCGGCGAGTTGAGCGACGCGGTGGGTGCGCTGCGGGCATTGCGGTCCGCGAGCGACGCGGGCGCGGTGGGGCGCTGGGTGGCGGGGCGGCTCGCGCGATGAAGCGCGTCGTCATCGTCGGCACCACCGGCTCGGGCAAGACCACCCTCGGCCGCGCGCTCTCCGCCGCGCTCGCGGTGCCCCGCGCCGAGCAGGACGCCTTCTACCACGAGGCCCACTGGCAGCCCGCCCCGCCCGAGCGCTTCCTCGCGCGCGCCGACGCCTTCACGGCGCAGCCCGCGTGGGTCATCGACGGCAACTATCCCCTCACCCGCGAGCTCATCTGGTCGCGCGCCGACACCCTCGTCTGGCTCGACTACCCGGCGCCCGTCGTGTTCCGCCGGCTGCTCTTTCGCACCGTGCGCCGCAGCCTCACCCGCGAAGAACTCTGGAACGGCAACCGCGACCGGCTCCTACCCAACCTCTTCACCGCCGACGGGCTCATCCCGTGGTTCTTCCGCACCCACTGGCGCCGACGGCGCGAGACCCCAGCGCTCCTCGCCGCCTTTCCCCACCTGCGCGTCCTGCACCTGCGCCTCCCCCGCGAGGCCGACCGCCTCGTAACCGCCGCCGCCACCCGGGCGTAGTCATCCAACAAGCCGATGACCACCTCCACCCGCTGGACCCTCCTTGCGCTCGCGCTCCTGGTGGTCTCCCTCGTCGCGCGCCCCTTCGTCGGCGCCCAGATCGCGCGCCTCCCGCGCCCCGGCGAGGCCCTCCCCGGCCGCGCCACCCCGATGGCCCTCCCCCGCGCCCACGTCGTCTTCGGAACGCCCCTCGACGTCACTGCCCCCGGCGCCGAGGTCGCCCTCTTCGGCATGGGCTGCTTCTGGGGCGCCGAGCAGCACTTCTTCCACCACCCGGGCGTCGTCTCCACCGCGGTCGGATACGCCGGCGGCGCCACCCCCAATGCCACCTATCGCGAGGTCTGCTCGGGCGACACCGGGCACGCCGAGGTGGTGCGCGTCGTCTACGATCCGCGGCAGGTGTCCTATGACCAATTGCTGCGCGTCTTCTGGGAAGGACACGACCCCACCCAGGGCATGCGCCAGGGCAACGACTTCGGCACGCAGTACCGCTCGGCCCTCTACGTGACCACCGAGGCCCAGCGGGTCGCCGCGCTGGCCTCGCGCGCCCGCTACGCCGCCGCCCTGCGCGCCGCGGGGCGTAGCGGCAACGTCACGACGGAGGTCCGCGCGGGGGTTCCGTTCTACTTCGCCGAGGCGTCGCACCAGCAGTACTGCGAGCTCAACCCGACGGGCTACTGCGGCCACGGCGGGACGGGCGTCGCCCTCCCCCGCACGCCGTAGTCGCTACGGCGCGCCCGCGTCGAAGGCGCCGCCCGCGGCGATGCTGAGGGTCCACGCGCCGCCCTCCAGGCCGTGGCCGTCGATGAAGACCGCGACGCGCTGCCCGCCGTGCAGGCGCAGCGTGAGCTCCGACCAGGGGGTTCCCTTGGCGTCGGGCGGGTCGTCGTTGCAGTCGAGCTCCGGGCCCTCGCAGCCGTCCTCGCGGACGTACATCAGCGTGTCGTACTCCGAGCCTTCGGTGCTGAAGGTGAAGTCGCCGTTGGCCGGGGCGGTCCAGGTGACGGTCGACTCGGAGGCCAGCTCGCCGCCGCAGCCCGCGTAGTACTCCGTCGTGCCCTCGACCGAGTTGCCGGTCGCGACCGACACGCCCAGCGCCGAGCCGATGTCGACCGCGAGGCAGGTGCTGAACACCAGGTCGCGCGCCGCCACGTCGCGCCCCCCCACGTCGGCGGGCGCCTGCACCGCGTCGGGCTCGCCCGCGTCGGCGGGCTTCTCCGCGGCGTCGACGGCGTCGTCGACCGTAGGCGCGTCGATGCCCGCGACGCCCGCGTCGACGCCAGGCGCCGCGGGGCGGTCGGCGGCGACGTCGACCGCGGGAACGTCTTCGGCGGCGTCGAAGGCGCTCAGGTCGTCGCACCCGGACGCCGCCGCCAGCAGCGCCCCGACGATCCACCCGCGTCGCGTCGTCCGGTGGTCCACGATGGGGATGAGGTTACCGCGCCGGGCGCGTCTGCGTATCGTGCGCGCACCATGGAAGACCGCTCCCCCCTCGTGCTCGTCGAGGTCGCCGACCAGGTCGCGACCGTCACGCTCAACGACCCGCGCCGCCGCAACGCGATGACCCCCGAGCTCGGCGACGCGCTCGCCGCGGCCGTCGCCGGGCTGCGCGCCGACCCCGACGTGCGGGCCGTCGTGCTCACCGGCGCGGGCGACGCCTTCTCCGGCGGCGGCGACCTGAAGATGCTCGAGCGCCTGCGCGCCGCGCGCTTCATGGAGGCCCGCGCCTTCATGCTCGACTTCTACGCCCGCTACCTGTCGGTCACCGCGCTCGGCGTTCCGACCGTCGCGGCGGTGCGGGGCGCGGCCATCGGGGCGGGCCTCTGCGTGGCCCTCGCGTGCGACCTCTGCGTGGTCGACGCCGACGCGAAGCTCGCCCTCAACTTCGCGCAGCTGGGGCTGTACCCCGGCATGGGCGCCACGCACCTGCTGCCGCGCCGCGTGGGGGCGCAGCGCGCCGCCGAGCTGCTGCTCACCGGCCGCAGGTTCAACGGCGTCGAGGCCGCGCAGATGGGCGTCGCGCTCGAGGCGGTCGAGGCCGACGCGGTGCTGCCGCGGGCGCGGGCGCTGGCGGCGCAGATCGCCCGCAACGCACCGCTCGCGGTGCGCGCGCTGAAGGCCTCGCTTGCCGTCGACCCGGCGGCGCTGCGGGCGGCGCTGGAGAACGAGGCGTTTCGCCAGGCGGAGAGCTACGCGAGCGCCGACCTCGGCGAGGGCCTCGCGGCGGCGGTCGAGCGGCGCGCGGCGGTGTTCACGGGGGGGTAGGACTGCAGGCCCTCCCCGAGCCCCCCTCGCAGGTCCTGCGGGTTGACCTCATCTTGGGGGTGCGCGACGCGGGAGACGCCGCCCACTCCGCGGTTGCGGACGGCCCGCGGGGCGTGCCTGCAACCGCTGAAGTGGGGGCCTGGAGCTGACCGCCCCGCCTGCGCGGGGCTATCTGCACGAGCGTCGAGCGCTGGGCGCTCGACGAGAGGGTGTCGTGACTCGCCTTATCGACGCGACACCGAGAGCCGGCGCGGCGAAGGTC
>JAQBQI010000096.1 GCA_028287085.1 Myxococcaceae bacterium | reverse complement strand
TGGGCGCGCTCGGCGGCGAGCTCGCGGCGGCGCGGGCGCGGGGGGCGACGCCGGGGTGGATGGTCGCGCGGGTCGAGGCCCACGTGGCGGCCCTGGAGCGGGCGCACGAGCGCCTCGAGGCGCACCTCGCCAGCAGCGTGCGGGTGACCGACACGGGCCTCGCCGACGTCGAGCTCGCGAGCGAGTCGCTCGACCTGGAGGTGCGCGCCCTCGACGAGCTCGCGGGCGCCGCCGGGGGCGGGACAAATCAGCGGGAAATTTCCGTCGGCTGAGCCAGCGGTGCTAGGCGCCGTGCATGCGAGTGCTCGGAGCCCTGGTGTGCGCGGGATGGCTGGCGGCGACGGCGCCCGGGTGCGCGACCTCGATGCGGCAGACGCTCGACGAGACCGCCGCGGTCTTCCACGACGACCTGCGCTGGGGCCGCCTGCCGGCGGCCGAGACGGCCGTCGACACGGAGATGCGCGCGGCCTTCCAGGCGCACCACCGGGGCTGGGGCGAGTCGGTGCAGGTCATCGACGTCGAGGTGGAGAGCCTGCGCTCGACCAACGACCGCGGCAGCGCGCGCCTGCGGGTGGCCTGGGTGCACGCGGGCGACTCGACCGACGTCAAGCAGAGCCTCGTCGAGGAGCAGTGGGAGAGCCGGGCGGGCTCGTGGCGCCTGCGGGGCGAGACCGTCATCGCGGGCGACCCCGGGCTCTTCGGCACGCCCGCCCCGGCGCCCGACCGCCGCAGCGCCTCGCGCTGATCCCCCCGCCGACCGCTGCGACCTTCCTGAACACCGACCCGGAGCCGCGACACCGATGCAGACGATGAGCCTCGACCTCGACCGCCGCACCAACGAGCGCACCGACGTCGAACTGTGGGTCGACGCCGAGGGCGACGGCGGCGCCCGCGCCCACCGCGCGATGGACCTCTCCCTCGGCGGCCTGCGCCTCGACCGCGGCGTGCCGATGCCCACCGGCACGCGGGTGATCCTCGAGCTGCGCCTGCCCGACCGCGACGCGGCGCTGCGCATCGAGGCCGAGGTCACCGGCGCCCAGCGCGACCGCGGCGTCGGCATGCGCTTCATCGGCCTCTCCCGCGAGCAGCGCGTGCGCCTCGCCGACTACCTGCTCCGCTGCTGGGCCTGACCGGCCCGCGCTCCCCGCGCCCGTCCCCCCTCCCGCCCTTTACCCCTCCCCCTAAAATGACCGAAGGCCCCGGCGGATCGCTCCGCGGGGCCTTCGCTCAGGTCGCTGGGACCTCGGTCAGCGCCGGATCAGTGGCGGCGGCGGTGGCTGCCGCCGGAGTGACCGCCGCCGTGGCGACCGCCGTGACGGCCGTGGCGGCCCCCGGCGTTCTCCTCGATGGGGGCGATGCCGATGGCGGCCGGGCCGGCGCCCGCGGGGGCGGCGTTGGCGCAGCGGCCGGCGGGGGTGTCGGCCGTCACGATGACGAACTGCACGCGCCGGTTGGCGGCGCGGGCGGCGCGCGTGGTGCCCGGGATGAGCGGGCAGTTGGGGCCGAAGCCGTGGCCCTCGAGGCGGCCCTCGACGATGCCGTGCTCGGTGAGGTAGCGGCGCACCGAGAGGGCGCGGCGGTTGGAGAGGTCGAGGTTGTGCGCGGCGTCGCCGACGTCGTCGGTGTGGCCCTGCACGTCGACCGAGAGGTTCGACATCGCGCGGAGGATCGAGATGACCGAGTCGAGCACCTGGAAGCTCTGGCGGCCGACGATCACGTCGCTGTTGGTGCGGAAGTTCACCTGCTGGAGGATGCGGATCGAGTTGCCCTCGGCGATCGCGAGCGACTCGCCGTCGGGGCAGCCGTCCTCGTCGTCGCGGCCGTTGAAGGTCTCGGGCTGCGTCGGGCAGCGATCGGGACCTTCCGGCTGGTCGATGATGCCGTCGTGGTCCTGGTCGGGCGCCGGGCAGCCGCGGCGGGTGGTGCTCGGGCGCGCGCCCGCGGCCTCGCTCACGCACTGGTCTTCGTCGTCGAAGACGCCGTCGTGGTCCTGGTCGCCGCGGGGGCAGCCCCGGCGCGACGGGTCGGGCGACGCGCCCTGCGGCTCGGTCGGGCACTGGTCTTCGGCGTCGGGCACGCCGTCGCCGTCGCGGTCGCTGATCGGGCAGCCGCGGCGGGCCGGGTCGGGCGTCGCGCCGGCCGGCTCGTTCACGCAGAGGTCTTCGTTGTCGTAGACGCCGTCGCCGTCGGTGTCGGCGATGGGGCAGCCGCGGCGCGAGGGGTCGGGGTGGTCGCCCTGCGGGGTGTCGACGCAGACGTCGTCGGGGTCCATCACCCCGTCGTTGTCGGTGTCGCGCGCGGTGGCGACCTCGTCCTCGGGGACGCGCAGCGCGAGCGACAGGCCGCCGCTCCAGAACATGGCGTTGGCGTCGGGGAAGTTGGTCGGGATGCCGTCGACCTCGGACTGCTGGAACACCATGCCGAGGCGCACCGCCGGGCCGATGCCGAGCCAGCGGGTGACGGCGAACTCGAAGCCGAGGCCGGCGTCGAAGGTGAGGCGCTTGTCGTCGCCCGTGAAGGCGAGGCCGACGTTGCCGTCGATGAAGAGCCGGCCGGCCGAGCCGAGCCGCGGCTCGATGCGGAGGCCGCCCATCGGGGCCAGCACGCGGCCCGTCAGCGACTCGCCCGTCACCGGGTCGGTGTTGCTGCTCGGGAACCACCAGTTCGCGAGGCTGGCCTGGAGCACCAGCGGCCCGACGATGGTGAAGCCCAGGCGCACGCTGCCCTGGAACCCCAGGCCGTCGTAGCCGAGGCCGCCCACCGACGCCGTGTCGCTCTGGTGCGACGAGAGCATCGTGCCGACGCCGCCCTCCAGGCGCAGGGCGAAGCGCGAAGCCACCTGCGCGTGGGCGTCGGGTGCGACGCTCATCACGGCCGCCATCACGGCCACGATGCCCGCGAGCTTCGCCGTGCTTCTACCTACCAGGTTTGTTCCTCTGCTCATCCCGTCGCCCTCATTGCTGGTGACCGTCCGGCTCCCCTCTCATCGGGGACCGCGGCGATCGGTTGGTACTTCCACGCTCGCTGGGCCCTGGATCCAGTCGGACCCCACACCCGCGGCGCTCTTCAGACCGCCGCAGAATACAGGCGACTCCCGGCGATAGGCACAGGAATCAGCGGCCTACATCCCCCCCGCCCCGGCGCGGCGCCCCGCCCGAATGCGCGTGAATCCGCTGGCATTCCGGCCGCGCGCGGCGGGTCGTCGCGGGAGCTCCCGGCGCGATCATTGACCCCGCGACCGCGCGCGTGCATCCCCGGGTGCCCGTTCCGTGAGCCCCGGACCCGCATGAATCCACCGCCCCGCCTCGCCGCCCTCGCCCTCGCCCTCGCCGCCGCCTGCTCGTCGCGCTACGCGCCGCCGCCGCGCTGCCCGTCGCCCGCGGCCGCGCCCTCGTCCGCCGCCGCCGCGGTGCTCGACAGCGACCGCCTCCCCACCGCCGACGCGCCCCGCCTCGGACCCGACTCCGCGCCGCTCACGGTGGTGGTCTTCAGCGACTTCCAGTGCCCGTACTGCGCCCGCGCCCGCCTCGTCGTGAGCGACCTGCGCGCGCTCTTCCCCCGCGCCGTGCGGGTCGTCTGGCGCAACCTCCCGCTGGTGCGCCACCCGATGGCCCGCCAGGCCGCCGAGGCCGCGATGGAGGTGCGCGACCAGCTCGGCGACGAGGCCTTCTGGCGCTTCCACGACCTCGTGTTCGCCCACCAGGGCGAGCTCTCGCGCGAGTCGCTGGTGCGCGACGCCCGCGCGGTCGGCGCAAACGCGGCCCGCCTCGAGCGCAGCCTCGACGAGGGCGCCTGGCGCGCCGCCGTCGACGGCGACGTCGCCCTGGCCGAGCGCCTCGGCGTCGACGGCACGCCGGCCTTCGTGCTCAACGGCACCCGCGTCGTCGGGCTGCAGCCCTTCGCGCTCTTCGAGTCGACGGCGAGGCTCATCCTGGCGCGCGCCGCCGCGATGCCCGACCCGGCGCGCGTCTACGTCGACATGGTGCGCGACCCCGTGGAGCTGCCGTCGCCCGTCGACGCGAGCCGCGCCACCGTCGACCCGTGGGCCACGGCGCGCG
>JAQBQI010000011.1 GCA_028287085.1 Myxococcaceae bacterium | reverse complement strand
CCGCAGAATCACAGGCACGCGGAAACCTGATCACCACGACAAGGAATCGATTTCAAAGAGGTTTCGGGAGATGTGTCCCGAAGTGAACCATTCATGGAGAGGGCGGCGCGGCAGCGCGGGTGAGGTCACCGCGCCCGCACGGGCCGGAAGGACTCCAGCAGGAAATCGCGGAAGGCCTTCACCCGCCGCGGGATGTGCTTCGTCGCGGGGTACACCAGCCAGATGGGGGACATGGGCATCTCCCAGTCGGGCAGCACCCGCACGAGGCGCCCCTCGTCGACGTCGACCGCGCCGCTGAAGCTCGGGAGCGGACCGACGCCCGCCCCGGCCCGCAGCGCCGAGCGGATGAACGCGAACTCGTTGCCCGCGAGCCGCCCCTCGGCCGCGACGCGGACGACCTCCCGCTCGGGCCCGCGCAGCACCCACTCCGAGCGCCCGTCGACCGGGCGGAAGAGCACCGTGGTGTGCCCCGCGAGCTCGGCCGGCGTGCGGGGCGCGGGGCGCCGCGTGAGGTAGCCGGGCGAGGCGAAGAGCTGGAGGTTTCCGTTGGTGAGCTCGCGCGCCACCATGGCTGGGTCGGTGACCTTCGGGGTCGCCCGCAGCGCGAGGTCGAAGCCCTCGCCCACGAGGTCGACCATGCGCGCCGAGAGGTCGACCTCGACGCGCAGCTGCGGGTGGCGCGCCGTGAAGCGCAGGATGAGCTCGCCCAGCGAGGCCTCGGCGAAGTCGCCCGGCGCGGTGAAGCGCAGCACGCCCTTGAGCTCACCCGGGCGGTCGCCGACGGAGCCCGCCGCCTCGCGCAGCCCGGCGAGGTGGGGCGACGACTGGGCGTAGAGCGAGCGCCCCTCGGCGGTGAGCCCGACCCGCCGGGCGCCGCGCTCGAGCAGGCGCGCGCCGAGGGCGTCTTCGAGGCGCGTGAGCGAGCGGCTCACGGTCGACTTGGGCACTGCCCGCCGCGCCGCGGCGGCGGTGAGCGAGCCGGCCTCGACGACGTCGCAGAAGACGACCAGCAGGTCGAGCGAGGGGAGGGTTGCGCTCATGCAACGAATGCTTTGCCGGGACGCCTCCGTTGCGCAAGGGGCAACGATGCGGGGCGAGGGCCGCCGCCCAACCCCCGCCTCACCCCCGCGCGAGCGCCGCCAGCCAGGCCTGCGGGTCGCGCACGATGAGCCCGAGCTCGGCGCCGGCGCGGGTCGTCACCACCACCCAGGGCTGGGTCCGCCGGCTGCTGCGAAACCACGCCGCCTCGCGCGCGCTCGCGATGTCGTCGCGGGCGACCTCGACGTCGCCGCCGCCGAGGCGGCGCAGCACGAGGCGGCGGGCCGTGAGCGCGGCCACCGAGTTGCCGCCCACCTTCGGGTAGACCTCCGTCGCGCCGCCGTAGAGCACGGGCTCCGGGGCGATCACCACCGACTCGCCCGACGCCGCGAACTCGGCGGCGAGCGCCGCGACCAGCGCGCGCGTGCGGCCGCGCATCCAGGCCACGATCGGGATCCAGATCGCGACCTGCGCGCCGAGGATCCCGGCCACCAGCAGCACCACCTGAGAGGGCGTCATGGGACGCGATCGTCCCACGAAATGGCCGCCCATCGACCGTGATAGCCTCCGCGCCCCGTCACCGTCCGCCGGAGGTTCGATCGATGCTGAAGCCTGACGCCGCCATCGCGTACTGCGAGCACACCTGGGAGTCCGAGATCCTCCCGGTGCTGCACGACTACATCCTCATCCCGAACAAGTCGCCCGCCTACGACGCCGAGTGGAAGGCCCACGGGCACATGGACCGCGCCGTCGCCCTCCTCGAGGGCTGGTGCCGCGCGCAGCAGATTCCCGGGCTCAGCGTGGAGGTCGTTCGCCTCACGAACGATCAGGGCAAGGAGCGCACGCCGGTGATCTTCATGGAGATCCCCGCGACGGGCGGCGTGGAGGGCGACACGGTGCTGCTCTACGGACACCTCGACAAGCAGCCCGAGATGACCGGCTGGCGCGAGGGCCTCTCGCCCTGGAACCCCGTGCGCGAGGGCGACAAGCTCTACGGGCGCGGCGGCGCCGACGACGGCTACGCGACCTTCGCCTCGCTCGCGGCGCTTCGCCTGCTCCACGAGCAGGGCCTCGCCCACGCGCGCTGCGTGGTGCTCATCGAGGCCGACGAGGAGAGCGGCAGCACCGACCTCCCGGCGTACATCGACCACCTCGCGTCGCGCATCGGCCAGCCCTCGCTGGTGGTGTGCCTCGACTCCGGCTGCGCCAACTACGACCAGCTCTGGATCACCACCTCGCTGCGCGGCCTGCTGGGCGGCACGCTGCGGGTCGACGTGCTGCGCGAGGGCGTGCACTCGGGCGACGCGAGCGGCGTGGTGGCGTCGAGCTTCCGCGTGGTGCGCCAGCTGCTTTCGCGCATCGAGGACGAGACCACCGGGCGCATCAAGCTCGACGCGCTGCACGTGCCGATTCCCGCGGCGCGGCGGGCGCAGGCCGAGGCCGCGGCGAAGTCTCTGGGCGAGGTGATCTGGGGGAAGTTTCCCTTCGTGGAGGGGATGGTTCCGATGGGCGAGACGGGGGCCGAGCGGGTGCTCAACCGCACGTGGCGCCCGACCCTTTCGGTGACGGGGGTCGAGGGGCTGCCGTCGCTCCAGAACGCGGGCAACGTGCTGCGGCCGTACACGGCCTTCAAGCTGTCGGTGCGGCTGCCGCCGGGGGTCGACCCGGCGCGCGCCACCGCGGCGGTGAAGGACGCGCTGGAGAGCAACCCCCCGTACGGGGCGAGGGTGAGCTTCGAGGCCGAGAAGGGCGGGCCCGGCTGGGACGCGCCGCCCTTCGCGCCGTGGCTGGAGAAGACGCTGCACGCGGCGAGTGAGACCTTCTTCGGGCGCCCCGCGATGTCGATGGGCGAGGGCGGGACCATCCCCTTCATGGGGATGCTGGGGGAGAAGTTTCCGCAGGCGCAGTTTCTGATCACCGGGGTGCTCGGGCCGGGCAGCAACGCGCACGGGCCGAATGAGTATCTGCACATCCCGACGTGCAAGCGGCTGACGGCGACGGTGGCCGACGTGCTCGCGCGGCACTGCGTGCGGGAGCGCTAGCAGTCGGCGGGCTTCGGCCTGGGGGCGGGGGCAGGGCGCGATGGCGTCGGCGGGCTGCGGCGCGCACGACGCCCGCGCCCTGCGGCTTTCGTGGGGTGTGCCTCGCGGCCGCGCGATGCGCCTCGCGGGCCGAAGCGGTGGGCGGGGCAGACAGCGACGGGATGAACGGCGACGATGGCGGCGGCGACCGACGCAGGAGGCCAACGCGATGGGCGACGATCGGCGGGCGACGTGACGGCGTGGGGGCGGTGGCGCGGGGCGGCGATGCTGGGGCGCGCGCGTGGGCCGTGGCTCGGCATCGTCGCGGCGCTGGGGTGCCTCCCGTCGTGCGCCGAGGAGGCGACGGCGACCGCCCGTGACGCGACGGCGCTCGACGCCGACGCCACCGACCTGGGCGCTTCGGACGTGCTGGTCGACGATCTGCGGGACGCGACGCCGCCGACCGACGTGCCCGTCGCCGACGTCGCCGTCGATGCGAACAACGGACTGAGCATTCCGATCGATCCGATGGGCGTGCCTGCGCCGGGCAGCGAGTGCCCTGGTGTGCATCCGGGCGACCCGACGATCGCGCCGCCGCGGCCCATTGTGCCGCAGTCGGTGTCGCGGGTGACGTCGCAGCGGCCCACCTTCCGCTGGGCCTTGCCCGCGGGGACGACGGGGGCACGCGTCGAGGTGTGCGCCGATCGGTGCTGCACGCGGGTGATCCAGACTCTGGAGGCCGAGGGGACCACGGTGCGGCCGACCACGGCGCTGCCGCCGGGAGTGGTGTACTGGCGGATGTTCGGGCGGCGGGCGGGGGCGACGGGGTCGCGGGCGTCGTACACATGGGAGTTCGGGGTGCGGCGGCGGGACACGCCGGTGGACTCCAGCTGGGGGACCATCCGCGACTTCACTGGTGACGGATATGACGACATGCTGCTCGTATCCTCGTCGGGATTTGCAGACACTACGGTGGCAGATCTCTACGTGGTGGAGGGGAGCGCTAGCGGCCCGCGCGTCGCATACGCCAGCGGCACAGCAAATATCGGCGCTGCTACCACTACGAAGATCGGTGATTTTAACGGCGATGGATTGGCCGACCTGGCGTATGTCGATGCGAATCCATCGCCGGCGAACAAGCTGACTGTGGTCGAGGGCTCCGGCGGTGGACTGCGACAGTCACGCAGGATTGACCTTTCCGCGCGACAGGAAGCGCTGTTCGGTGGCCCCTCCGTCACCGACTGGAACGGAGATGGGTACTCGGACATCGTAATATCGGTCTATTGGGGGAATGTCTGGGGGGTGCTAGGCTCCGTGCTGGTGGTCTATCACGGATCGCCGAGTGGTATCGGCGATTTGCCGCAAGAGATGTTCCGGTTTGGGCCGCCCGTTTTGCGCCACGGCGTGTTCACGCTGTCTGGGATGGAAGACCTCGACCTTGATGGCTACGGAGATGTTTTCGCTGACGACTTTGAGCGACCTCGCCGTGGGGTTGGAAACTTCATTCTGCATAATGATGCGGCGGGCGTGCTGCGGGTGGAGGAGATTCCCGCCCCACCCACCGGGAGGGGAAGCGAACGGTACGAAGACGTCAGTCTCCCAACTCCAGTTGGCGACCTAGACGGTGACGGGAGAAGTGATCTGGTTTTATACCCGATATTTAGTGAGAACGTGCTCGTGTATCGCAGCGCGTCAGGTCTGGGCATGCCTGCCTACTCATTGCGTGGTGGTGCCACGGCAGGCGTAATCAGCGATGAGGGATTCGGTGGGGACGTCGGAGCTGGCGATGTGAATGGCGATGGGCTGGCTGACCTTCTTGTGTCCGCGCCCGGCTCTTATTCTGAGACATGGATGGATCCAGTTTTCCCCTTCAACACCGGGAGGGTGTACCTTTACTGGGGACGACCCTACGGCATTGATGTCGATCCACTTTGGTTCGGCAGGGTGCGGCCGACTGATCCCACAGACAATCCCATTTTGTTCGCGTATCACGTCGCTTCGCCTGGAGACATTAATGGTGACGGGATTGATGACGTAGCAGTCGTCGACCTCACTCGCCGACGAATCTGTTTCAGGTACGGCTCGGTCTTGCTTGTGTCTTCCGAGCTGAGCGACTGCGTGAGTCACGACGGCTTCGATAATGTGGTCTACTGAAGCTCAAATATCGCTGCGAATTTTTGCTCTGATTCTCGATGCATTTTGAGCGGCGCCTGGCCGCTTGCTGGAATGGCAGGGTACAGCGCAATGCCCTTGGTGCCCGCGGCGTTCATCGGACCCTACCTCGCTGCCACGCGCCCTCGGGATGGGAGCCGAGTCCGTATGCCAGTGGCCACCGGGGGAGCCCTTGCTTCGACGTCGCGGGGGCGGCGCGATACAGCGGACGTGGGGCAGACAACGAGGGGCTGAACGGCGAGGATGGCGGCGACCGACGCAGGAGGCCAACGCGATGGGCGACGATCGGTGGGAGACGTGACGGTGGCGTGGGGGCGGCGGCTCGCGGCGGCGATGCTGGGGGCGACGCTGGCGGCGTGCTCCGGGAGCGGCGTGAGCACGCCGGGCAACGACGCGGCGATGGATCGGACCGAGGGGACCGCGGACGCCGTGGGGGTGCCGGACCACGGTGAAGCTGACGGTGGCTTCGACGTCGCTGCGCCCAGCGATCGTGGCGTCGACGTCGTGGCTGTCGACCGTGCGGTGGATGTCGCCGTGGTGCGCGACGACGGCCCGCGCGACGTCGCCGTCGACACCGGACCGCGGCTGACTGAACTGCCTGTCGAGCCGATGGGCGTGCCCGCGCCGGGCAGCGAGTGCACCGGTGACGGCGGCGTCCGGCCGGGGGATCCGACGATCGCGCCGCCGCGGCCCATCGTGCCGCAGTCGGTGTCGCGGGTGACCTCGCAGCGGCCGTCCTTCCGGTGGGTGCTGCCCGCGGGGACGACGGGGGCGCGGGTCGAGGTGTGCGCCGATCGGTGCTGCACGCGGGTGATCACGACGCTCGACGCGGAGGGGACGACGGTGCGGCCGACGTCGGCGTTGCCGCCCGGCGTGGTGTATTGGCGGATGTTCGGGCGGGCCGCGGGGCAGACCGGATCGCGCGCGTCGTATACGTGGGAGTTCGAGGTGCGGCGACGGGACACGCCGGTGGACTCGAGCTGGGGGACGATTCGCGACTTCACGGGTGACGGCTTTGATGACCTGATGTTCCACGGTCCCGCCAACCCCGATGGCAGCAGTCCGATCTACGTGGTCGAGGGGGCGCCGGGCGGGCCGAGGATGGCTCGGGTGATGGTTCCCGCGGCCATCCGACGACATGGCCCTGCGCAACCCGTCGGAGACTTCAACGGCGACGGTCGGGCCGACGTCGCCTACACTTCGGGAACGGATCAGTTCGAGCGTTCGATCGGTGTTGTGGAGAGCCGCGTCAGCGGAATGTCTCGGGTTGCGCGGTTGGATGTTTCGTCGGTTCGCAACAGCTTCTTGTCGACACCCTCGGTCACGGACTGGAACGGGGACGGGTACTCCGACGTGGTGACCACGGTGGGCTTCTACTCCGACGATCGGCTGACGATTCTGCGGTCGGTCCTTGTGGTCTATCACGGGTCGCAAACGGGCCTAGGGGCGTGGCCGCAGGAGGTGGTTGCGATGCTTGCCCCAATTAATCGCCCGTGGGTGGAGGTGATCGCCGAATTGGGCGACCTCGACCTTGATGGATACGGTGACGTGCATCTAAGCGACCACCTCTATGATGGCCCGGGTCGAGGCAGGTTTCTGGTGCATGGCCGGGCCGAAGGAGCGTTACGCATTGAGGTGATTCCTGATCCCCCCAACCCATTGGGGGGAAGCTACAGCGACGCTGTCTGGGTTGAGGCCGTCGGTGATCTGGATGGTGACGGGCTCGGAGAAGTGACCTTCATGCCTGGAGGGGGCGGTCTCATCTGGCTCTATGGGGGCGCCACTCGGCTTTCGCGACCGCCTACGTTCATCCGGGAACAGACCCATCCGGGCGGCTCGGTCGGATTTGGCGGGATGGTCCGTGGGGCGGATCTGAACGGCGATGGTTTCGCCGACCTCGTGGTCACCGCACCGGGGAGTTTCACCGAGACCAGACCCGCAGGTTTTCCCTTCAATGGTGGGCGAGTATATGTGTATTGGGGTGCGCGAGGGGGTCTGAGAGACGTGCCGATCTTGTTCGATCGGACTCGGCCGGCCGATCCCAAGGATGACGCAGAGCAATTCGGGTCCAGCATTATGACTCCGGGTGATCTCGACGCGGACGGCTTCGACGACCTCGTTGTGCATGATCTCAGTCGGGCGACGCATTGCTACATCTACGGTAGGGCTGATCTGATGGGACGTTCGTTTGACGGGTGCATCGCGACGCCGGGCAGTATCGGAGGCGGATTTTGAGGTGCACTCATGTTGCATGATCATCGCAGCGAAGTCGTCAGTGCGCACTGGCCATCACACGCATCCATCGCCGGAAGGGCGACCAGCAGGTCGCCCGTACATTGACAGTCGGCGATAGCAACGGCCCGCCCGCGATGCCAACGCCTTGCCGATGTACGGGCGACCTGCCGGTCGCCCCTCCGGCGATCAAAGCGCCCAGCGCGCTCGATCAGCCCGGTGTCAGCCCTGCCGCAACAAGCTCGGCCGCCCCGTCATGGCACACCATCGCGACGACCTGACACCCGGTTGATCTGAGCGGCCCCCGCCCTCCACCTCGACCGGGCCGCGCGTCGCCATCCTGTGATCTCGCAACTCACCCGCCCCGGTCTGCTCGTCGAAACCTCGACTCCCCCTTCAGCGGACGAAGGCCGCCCACACCCCACCCAGCAACACCACGAGCCCACCGACGACCGCCGCGACGAACCACAGCGGCGAGGTCGGCTTCCCCGTCGGCAGGGCAACCCCATGCCGCGCGGCGAAGGCCACCACCGCGTCGTTGGACTCCACCAGCGGCAGCGCGCGAATCACCCGATGCAGGTGGAGCACCGCGAGCTGCGTCATCGGACCGCCGCGCAGGTTCGCGAGCATCCACGCCTCGCGGGCGGGCTCGTCGCGCGCGAGCGTCCCGTAGTCGAAGCTGCACGCCGCGCAGCGCCACGTGCCGCCCATCTCCTGCACGAGGGTCTTCTCGTGGCACCCCGGGCAGACCGAATAGATCGTGGATCGCATCGGGCGGACGCTATCACCGCACGGCGGTGGCGCGTGGGCTACGCTGCCGCGATGTCTCCCGCGGGTGGTGCAGCCATGCGTCGATCGTCATCGCGGACTCCCCGTGCCCCCCGCCGCGCGCTCGCCCCGCTGCTCGCCGCGCTCGCGTTCGGCGCCACCGCCGCCGCGCAGCCCCGCATCGTCGTCGACGCCGCGGCCCCGCGCGGCGCCGTTCCCCGCGACGTCTTCGGCGGCGACCTGGAGTTCATCAACACGCGCGCGCCCGAGGTCGAGGCCCTCGCGGCCGAGCTCCCGCTGCTGCGCTTCCCGGGCGGCGACGCCGACTCCATCTTCCAGTGGGATCAACCCCTCGCGGCGCGCTGCACCCGCCCGGGCTTCG
Source organism: Myxococcaceae bacterium (assembly GCA_028287085.1). Taxonomy (GTDB): domain Bacteria; phylum Myxococcota_A; class Polyangia; order Polyangiales; genus SCUS01. The sequence continues at coordinate 1,633 of JAQBQI010000011.1, read as the reverse complement.
ACTGGCCCGCCGCCGCGGCGGTGGCGGCGCGCGGCGGCGCGGGCGTCTTCCTCGAGACCAACCTCGTCCGCAGCACCCCCGACAACGCCGCGCTCTGGGTGCAGGACGCCACCCGCCGCGGCCTGCGCGTGGCGGGCGTCGGCATCGGCAACGAGGTGTGGGGCGACTGGGACGCGGGCCACCGCACGGCCGCGCGCTACGCCGCCGACGTGATCGCGCACGCGGCGGCGATCCGGGCGCGCGTGCCGGGCACCCGCATCGTGCTCGAGATCGGCACCCGCAACGAGGACGCCTGGAACCGCGAGGCCCTCCGCCGCACCGCCGCCGTCATCGACGCCGTCGACTACCACTACTACCCCAACCACCACGCGTGGCAGGACATGGACCCGGCCGAGGTGGTCGCCGGCGCCGACGGCATCGCCCCGCTGCTCGCGCGGCTGCGCGCGATGATCCGCGACGAGGCGGGCGCGCGGGCCGGCGCCATCGGGGTGATGTTCGGCGAGTGGGACGGCGCGGCCGACGCGCCCCTCGCGCGCGACCGGGCGACGGTGGTGACGCCGCGGGCCTATGCGATGTGGTCGATGGCCGACGCGCTCTTCTACGGCGCCGCGCTGGGCGAGATGATCAACGGCGGCGTCGCCGCGGCGATGTTCTACGAGGTGCAGGGCTTCCGTTTCGGGGCGATTCCGGGCGACTGGTGCGTCGACGCCGACACCAGCATCCGGCGGCCCAAGTACCTGGTGCACCGGCTCTGGCGCGAGCACTTCGGCGACACCCTGCTCGGCGTCGCCGCGACCGGGGTCCCGACCTTCCGCGTCGACGGTCCGACCAACTGGGACGGCTTCGCGGGCGACGCCCCCTACGTGCGCGCCTACGCCAGCCTCACGAGCGACGGCCACGCGCTGCGGCTCATCGTCACCCACCGCGGCGGCTCCGGGACGGTTCCCGCGCTCGCCGTCGACCTGCGCGGCTTCGAGCCGGCTGCGCGGGCGAGCGTGTGGGAGGTCGGCGGCGGTGGGCTCCTCGACACCAACGAGAACGTCCGCGGTCCGGTCGACGTGGTGCGCACCCGCGCCCGCGAGATCGACGTCGCGGGCGCTTCCTTCACGCTGCCGCTGGCGCCCTACTCGGTGACCGCGATCGAGCTGCGCCGCCGCAACGCGCCCGCCACGATGGACGCCGGCCCCGCGACGACCGACGTCCCGGCCCCGCGGGTCGACGCCGTGGCCGACGCGGGCCGCGACGTGACAGCGATCGACGTGGGCCGCGACGTGGTGGCGATCGAGGTGGGCCGCGACGTGGTGGCGATCGACGTGGGCCGTGACGTGACGGCGATCGACGCGGCGGCGGTCGACGCGGGCGCCCGCCCGGTGACGGCGGTGGACGAGGGCGGCTGCGGCGTGCGGCCGACGGCGGCGCCGCGGGCGTGGCTCGTGGTGCTGGCCGGGCTCGCGCTGGCGATCACGCGCCGCCGGCCCGGCTCGGCAAGGGAGTAGCTCGTCGCAGGGGAGGTGACGGGTCGGGGGCATACCCATGAAGCCCTCTCACCCGAGGGGCGACCGCAGGTCGCCCCTACATCGGGCCAGCCGTTGGCGTCGCGGGTTGTCGATGTAGGGGCGACCTGCGGTCGCCC
>JAQBQI010000007.1 GCA_028287085.1 Myxococcaceae bacterium | reverse complement strand
CCGCAGAATCACAGGCACGCGGAAACCTGATCACCACGACAAGGAATCGATTTCAAAGAGGTTTCGGGAGATGTGTCCCGAAGTGAACCATTCATGGAGAGGGCGGCGCGGCAGCGCGGGTGAGGTCGCTCTCTACCCCCCCATCCGCGCGTCGATGGCCCTCCGCACCGCGTCGACATCCGCGGGCAGCTCGATGGGCCGATTGGCGTGTCGCGACGTCACGCCCTCCAATGTGCCTTCGTGGTACCCGCGCTTGAACTCCGTGAACTTCAGCCCGTGCGCGGTGCTCACCACCACCACGCGCTCGTCCGGCGCGATCGTGCCCGCCTTCACCAGCTTCTCCACCGCCGCCAGGGCCACCGCGGTGTGCGGGCAGTTGTACATCCCCGTCGCGTCGGCCCGCGCCGCCGTGTCCGCCAGCTCGTCCTCGGTCGCCTGCTCCACCACGCCGTCGGTCGCGCGCAGCATCTTCACCGCCCGGTCGATGCTCACCGGCGCGCCGATCTGTATCGCGCTCGCCGCCGTCTTCGCCGCGGTGATCGGCGCGTAGCGCTCGAAGCCCGCCACGTAGGCCCGGTAGAGCGGATTGGCCCGCTCGGCCTGCGCCACGCACAACCTCGGCAGTCGCGAGATCAGCCCCAGGTCGCGCATCAACAGCAGTCCCTTGCCCAATGCATAGACGTTCCCGAGGTTCCCCCCGGGAACGACCATCCAGTCCGGAACCTCCCAGTCGAACTGCTGCACCACCTCGATGGCGACCGTCTTCTGCCCCTCGATGCGCAGGCTGTTCATCGAGTTGGCCAGGTAGATCGACCCGTCCTCGGTGAGCGCCTGCACCACCTTCATGCAACCGTCGAAGTCGGTGTCCAATGAGAACACCATCGCCCCGTTGGCCAGCGGTTGCAGCAGCTGGGCGATCGAGACCTTGTCCTTGGGCAGCAGCACCAGCGCCGGAATCGCCGCCGCCGCGCAGTAGGCCGCCAGCGCCGCCGAGGTGTCCCCCGTGCTCGCGCAGGCCACCGCCCGCACCGTGCGCCCCCGCCGGATCATCTCCCGCACCGCCGACACCAGCACGGTCATCCCGAGGTCCTTGAACGACCCGGTGTGGGAATTCCCGCACTGCTTCACCCACAGGTCCTTCAGCCCGATCGAGCGGCCGTAGCGCTCGGCCCACAGCAGGTTCGACCCGCCCTCGGCGAAGCTCACGATGCTCTCGTCGGCGATGCCCGGGTACACCCACTCGCGCTTGCCCCACACCCCCGACCCGAAGGGCCACTCGGTGCGCATCCAGCGCCGCTCGAAGGTCGTCATCCACCCCGCGGCGCTGCGGTCCCTCAGCGCCTCGATGTCGTGCTCCACGTCGAGCAGCGACCCGCACGACCGGCACCGATAGACCACCTCGTCGAGCGCATAGCGCTCGCCGCAGCCGGCAAAACAGACGAAGCCCGCGCGGTGCTTCACGGCGCTCAATATCCGATGAGCGGGGACTTGCGCACCCAGGCGTTGGCGTGGAGCTCGTCGACCATGAAGGCCGCGAGGTCTTCGCGGGTCATGGTGGGCTTCAGGCCGTCGGGCTGGAGGGAGGCCCGGGCGCCCCCGCGCGCCGGCTCGTTGACGAGGCGGCCGGGGCGCACGTTGGTGACGTCGAGGTCGCTCGCGGCGAGGAGTTCTTCGCCGCGCTCCTTGTCGTCGAAGACGTTCTTCAAGATCGTGTGGCGGATCAGCTTGAACACGAAGGTCATGTGGGGGCGGCTGTCGCCGCTGCCCCAGGCCGAGAGGTTGACGAGGCGCTGCACGCCGCGCTTCTTCATCGCCGCGATGAGGTTGCGGGCGAAGACCTCCTGGAGGTCGTCCTTGCCGAGCGCGCGCGGGCCGAAGGCGGCCAGCACGGCGTCCTGCCCCTCGAGGGCGCGCTCGAGCGAGGCGAGGTCGCGCGCGTCGCCCTGCGCCGTGCGCAGCCGCGCGTGGGTCTCCGTCACGTCGGCGGGCTTGCGCGCGAAGGCCGTCACCTCGTCGCCCCGCGCGAGGAGCTTCTGCACCGCGGCCTTGCCCGTGGCGCCCGTGGCGCCGATCACCAGTACCTTCATGTCCATGACTCCGTGTTAGCGCCCGAAGCCGGCGGCCAGGGCCCGCGCCTCGACGATGTTGTCTTCGATCGAACAGTAGGTCCAACCGCCGTAGCGGCCGATGGCGTGGACGTCGCGCGCCCGCAGCTCGGCCGCGACGCGCGCGTGCTCGGCCGTCGAGCGCTGCGTGATGTGCACGTAGGCCGGGTCCATGACGACGGAGTGGTGGGCGACGAGCCGGTGGTCGTCGATGACGCCGACGCGCTTCAGGTCGGCGAGCACCTTCAAGCGGGTGGCCTCGACGTCGACGACGGCGTCCTTCGCGAAGCCGACTTCCACGTAGAGGCTCAGTCGGTCGGTGTCGAAGATGTTGTCGTAATAGCCGATGCGATAGAAGGTCACGTCGCGCGCGGGGTAGTAGACCCAGTGCACGTCGCGCTTGCCCTTGCGGTCGAAGCCCAGGTTGAAGACGAGCACCTTGTTCCAGGTGAACACGTCGCGGTCGTGGGGGAGGCCGGTCATGGCCGCGAGGCGGGGGAAGGGCGCCGACGACACGATGCGACCGTATTGGATGGAGCGCTTCGTGGTCTGCGCGACGTGGTTGTCGACGTCGATGGAGACGAGGGCCTCGTCGAGGGCGATGCGCGACGGCGCCACGGCGCTGGCGATGGCCTTCACGTACTCGATGGCCCCGCCCGCGGGGTAGGTGAAGGTCGAGTTGTACGAGGCGTTGTCGGCCGCCTTCATGTTGCGCACGATGTCCGTGAGGTCGGCGTGCGGGAAGAAGCGCCCCATCGCGTCGCGGTCGAGCGTCGCGAGGTCGCAGGCGTACAGCTTCTCGTTGTAGGGAATCAAAAACATCTCGGCGATGGAGCGCCCGAAGCGCCGATAGAGCATGTCCTTGAAGTTGGTCTCCGGCGCCTGCGCGTCGCCGCCGGTGCGGGCGAAATACAGGTCGTAGAGGCAGTCGATGAAGTCCTGCTGGGCGAGCTGGTGGATGTTCTTCTGGAAGGGGAAGTCGATGGTGCGGCCGGCGACGTCGATGAAGGTCTTCTTCGCGACGACGCGAATCTCCTGATCGCCCATGCGCGCGCGCAGCCAGGCCTCGATGTCGGGGTGCTTGAAGTGGAAGAAGTGCCCCGAGTAGTCCCAGACGAAGCCGTCGCGCTTGACGGTCTTGCAGTAGCCGCCGATCTCGCGGTCGGCCTCGAGCACGAGGTAGTCGTCGGTGGGGAGGGCGGCGGCCGTGGCGAGCCCGCTGACCCCGGCCCCCACGATGAGCGTCTGCACGGATTCCATGGCCCGGCTGTATACCGAAGCCCGGAGGCCCGTGGCTACCGGCGACGGCGGCGCGCGAGCAGCGCGAGTCCCAGCAGCGCGAACCCGCGAGCCCGCACCGGTCGCGACCCCGGCGCGCGGCAGCCGCACGACCCGGTGAGCGCGTCGGCGGCGGGCGCCTCGTCGACGGCCCCGTCGGTGGCGGGCTCGCCGACGTCGTCGACCGCGATCACGCCCGCATCGTCGTGGCCGACATCGGTCACGCCCGCGTCGGACCTCACCACGCCCGCGTCGGCCGCGGTCACCGGGGCCGTGACGGTGAAGCTGCGGCAGAGGGCGTCGTCGGCGAAGCCCATCTCGCCGGGATCACTGAAGTACACCGCGCCGTCGCGCAGCGCGAAGCACTCGCGGAAGGTGCCTGCCGTGGCGGGCGCGCGGAGGGTGACAGTCAGCGTGACGTCGCCGCCCGGCGCGACGGCGGCGCCGACGGTCGCGGCCTGTCGGCACGAGCGCCACGACGACGCATCGCAGAGGGCGCTGTCGTGGTCGCGCGGCGCCACCGGGACGAGCCAGACCTCATTGGGGTTCCAGGCGACGGAGCCGCGGTTGTGGAGGGCGACGGTGAGGGTGGCGGCGGCGCCCGCGGCGACCGTGGCGGGCGCGTCGACGCGGGTGATCTGCGCCCAGAGCGGCGGCGCTTCGTCGATGAGGTAGACCGCGGGCCCGCTGCCGAGCGCGAGGAAGGGCCGCGCCGGGAGGTCGACCCCGCTGAGGTTGGCGTGCACGTTGGCCACCGTATCGAGACGGATCGTGTCCCAGGGGAAGCGCCATGCGTCCATGGACTCTCCCGACACGACGTGTCGCAAGACGCGATTCTCGACCACGTAGACGGCGTCTTCGGAGTCGGCGCGGGTGAGGGCGGGCGCCGCGACCACGTCGGGCCCGTCGGGATAGGCGTTGAGCGTGGCGTCGGGGAGGTGGGCGATGTCGATGGGGCTCCACCGCCAGGCGGCGAGCACGTCGGGGTTGGGCACGTGGCGCCGCACGCCGCGCGCCGGGGGAATGGGCGGGGCGGGGGCGTCGCAGTGGAGGGTTCCGGTGCCGAGCAGGGGGTTGTCGCCGCCCATCGCGTCGATGCCGTAGGCGAAGACGGCGTGGTCGGCGCCGTCGAAGAGTCCATACGGCGGGGCGAAGGAGAAGCCGTGATTGCACGACCCGATGGCGGTGCAGAGGTCGTCGCGGTGGATGCCCGCGTGCACCGGGAAGCCCGGCGCGCCGCTGCCCGCGGGCCCGCCGATGTAGAGATGGACGTCGATGACGTTGGCGGGGGCGTCGGGGTCCATCGACCAGCCGGCGAGGGCGTCGCAGCCGGTGTGATCGAGGTAGCCGACGGGGGGGCTGTTGCTCTGCGCGAAGCGGCGCAGGTCGGCGAGCGAGCCGTTGAAGCGGTCGCGGTCGCAGCTCTGCCCGATGCCCGGAACCACCCCGACGCCGGGCGTGTAGCGCTCCTCGCCGTCGGAGTATTGATAGATGGTCCAGTCGCCCCAGCCGAGCGGGAGGTCGGGGCAGCGCGGGCCGTAGGCGGCGACCACCAGGGGGTATCCGCCGTAGTCGGCGCTGGCGACGTGCGGGTTCCAGAACCAGCCCGCGGTGTAGATCATCGGCGTCTTGCCGGTGCACGCGCGCACGCGGTCGATCCAGGTGTTGATCGACGCGCGGATGCCCGCCGGGGAGACGCCGTTGTCGGCCTCGACGTCGAGCATGACGGGCAGGTCGCCGGGACCGAGCCGGCCGACGGCGTTGCAGACGATGTCGGCCTGCGCGTTGGCGTCGCGGTTGGGCCGATAGAACTGGTACGCCCCGCGAATCATCCCGGCGGCGCGGATGGCGGGCCAGTTGATGGCGAAGGTGGAGTCGCCGCCGAGCCCGTCGCCGATGCGCGTGATGGCGAACTCGCGGCCCGAGGCGTGGACGGCGTTCCAGTCGATGCGGCTGCCTTGATAGATGGAGACGTCGACGCCCTCGACGGTCTCGCCGCGGGCGCACACCACGATGGGCTCAGCCGCCGTGCCGACGGGGTCGACGTCGGCCGCGCAGCGGGCAAGCTGCGACGCGGCGAGCAGGGCGAGCGGGAGGCGAGCGAGGCGTGGCGCCATCACGGCGGCGAGTATCGGCCCCCGCGCGGCGGCGGCACAACTACCGCCCGGGGCGCGCCATCCCGAGGCGGTCCATCTTCGAGCGCAGCGTGGTCGGCGCGAGGCCCAGCCGCGCCGCCGCGCCCGTCGGCCCGTACACCCGCCCCTCCGCCGCGCGCAGCGCCTCGCGGATCACCCGCCGCTGCGCCTCCGCGAAGTCCTCCGCGCCCGCGCCCGCGCCCGCCGCGGGGGCCACCGCGTCGAAGTCGTCGGGCAGCGCCAGCGCGTCGCCTGTGGTCATCACCAGCGCGCGTTGCAGCACGTTCTCCAGCTCGCGCACGTTGCCCGGCCACCCGTAGGCCCGCAGCCGCCGCAGCGCCTCGACACCCACGGCTGGCACCTCGCGGCCGAAGCGCGCCGCGTGCCGCCGCAGCAGCACGGCCGTCAGCCCCGCGACGTCCTCCCGCCGCTCCCTCAACGGCGGCACCACCAGCGGAACCACCGCCAGCCGATAGAACAGGTCGGCCCGGAAGCGCCCGTCGGCGATCATCTGCTCCAGGGGCTGGTGCGTCGCGGCGATGACCCGCACGTCGACCCGCACCGGGCTCGCGCCGCCGACCCGCTCGAACTCCCCCTCCTGCAACACCCGTAACAGACGCACCTGCGTCGCCGCCGCGAGGTCGCCCACCTCGTCGAGCAGCAGCGTGCCCCCGTGGGCGCGCTCGAACACGCCGAGGTGCCGCTGCGTCGCCCCGGTGAACGCGCCCTTCTCGTGCCCGAAGAGGGCGCTGTCGGCCAGGGTCTCCGGGAGCGCCGCGGCGTTGACCGTCACGAAGGGCCGCCGCGCCCGCCGCGACAGCGCGTGGATGCGCCGCGCGACCAGCTCCTTGCCGGTGCCCGACTCGCCCCACAGCAGCACCGTCACGTCCTGCGTCGCCACCAGCGGAACCGTCTCCCCCAACAGTCGCCGCATCACCGCCGACGCCGCCGCGGTCTCCTCCGCCAGCGCCGCCCGCTCGAGGTCGCCCAACAGGCGCTCCCGATCGCCGTGCGCCCGCCGCGACAGCGACGCCACCCGCGACAGCGCCCGCACCTGCGCGAAGCCCGCCGCGATCACCCGCCCGAGCGCGTCGCGCCACGCGTCGTCCCAGCCGAGCTCCGCGTCGAGCAGCTCGCGCCGCGCCGCGAAGACCAGCACCAGCCGCCCATCACCCTCCTCGGCCGCCACCGCGATCGACTCGCGGTGCCCCTCGCGCCCCTCCGCGCGCCGCCGTGGGGCGAAGGTCCGCACCCGCTCGCCCGCGCGCAGCGCGACCGACGCCAGCGGCAG
>JAQBQI010000856.1 GCA_028287085.1 Myxococcaceae bacterium | reverse complement strand
GCCCTCGCCGACGACGGCGCGCGCACCCGCCCGCCGCCCGCCGCCGAGGCCGACGGGTCGCGCCGCACCCTCTTCGACCTCGCGCCCGACGCGCGCCTCGTCACCGACGAGCGCGCGGTGATCGCGGAGATGAACCCCGCCGCGGCCGAGCTCCTGGGCGTCGACGCCGAGCTCGCGAAGGGGCGCGGGCTCGCGGCCTTCATCGACCGCGACGACCAGGGGCGCTTCCGCCTCGCGCTCTCCGCGCTGGCGCGCGAGGGCTCGCTCGAGGCCGACCTGCGCCTCGTCGGGCGGGCGGGCCTCGCCGTGCCCGTGACCCTGGTCGCGTCGCGCGGCGCCGGGCCCGGCCGCCTCGGGTGGGGCGTGCGGGTGGCGCCGCACGAGTCGGGCATCCGCGCGACGGCGCACGCCCCGTGGGCGCTCCTCGTCGAGCGCGTCGACGCCCTCCAGGGCGCGCTCGACGAGCGCACCGCCGCCCTCGAAGAGGCCCTGCGCGAGCGCGACCGGCTCGCCGAGACCTTGCGCGAGCGCGACCTCGCCATGGCGGTCCTGGCGCACGAGCTCCGCGGGCCGATGAGCGCCATCCTCGGCTGGTCGCGCCTGCTGCGGCACCCGCGCGCCGAGGCCGAGCAGCGGGCGCGCGCGGTGGCGGTCATCGAGCACCACGCGCGGCTCCAGCAGGCGCTGGTCGACGCCCTCATGGACGCGTCGCGCCTCTCGGCCGACAAGGTCGACGTGGCGCGCGAGCGGGTCGACCTCGGGGCCGTCGTGTCGATGGCGATCGACGGCCTGCGCCCCGACGCGGCGGCCGTCCCGGTGACGCTGACGTGGCAGGAGCGCGGGGTCTGCACCGTGCGCGGCGACGCCCGCCGCCTCTCGCAGGTGGTCAGCAACCTCCTCGCCAACGCGCTGAAGTTCACCCCCGCGGGCGGCGCCGTCTCGGTGCGCCTCACCGCGGCCGACGGCGTCGCGACCCTGCGCGTCGCCGACACCGGCGTGGGCATCGCGGCCGGGCAGCTCGCGCGGGTCTTCGAGCGCTTCCACCAGGGCGCCCTGGGGCGCGGCGCGGGGGCCCTCGGGCTCGGGCTCTACCTCGTGCGCGAGATCGTCGAGCTGCACGGCGGCACGGTGATCGGCGCGAGCCCGGGCGAGGGGCTCGGGGCGACCTTCACCGTCACCCTCCCGCTCGCCGAGTGAGCCCTCTCGTCGCGGGCGTTGGGCCCCGCGGTCACCGTCGGAGAATGAACCGCAAGGGCGCAAGGGTCGCAAGGGCCTGAAGGGACGGACGGGTAAGGGTCTCGAAGCGACCCTGCATCGGGATCAGCCCAGACCATCCCTCCTCCCCGACCTCCTCCCCGACCTCCTCCCCGACCTCCTCCTCGTTCTCTTCCTTGCGACCCTTGCGCCCTTGCGGTTCATTCTCCCGCGGCGCGGTTCAAGCCGCGACGAACTGCCGCTCGACCAGCCGGCGGTAGAGCCCCGCCTCGGCCGCCAGCGCCGCGTGCGTGCCCTCCTGCACCACGCGCCCGCCGTCGAGCACCACCACGCGGTCGGCGCCCTGCACCGTGCTCAGCCGGTGCGCGATCACCAGCGTCGTGCGGCCCACCAGCAGCCGGTCGAGCGCCTCCTGCACCACGTGCTCGCTCTCCGCGTCGAGCGCGCTCGTCGCCTCGTCGAGGATCAGCACCCGCGGGTTCTTCAGCACCGCCCGCGCGATGGCGACGCGCTGCTTCTGCCCGCCGGAGAGCTGCACCCCGCGCTCGCCCACCTTCGTCGCGTAGCCGTCGGGGAAGCGCGCGATGAACTCGTGCGCGTTCGCCGCCCGCGCCGCCGACTCGACCTCCGCGTCGGTGGCCCCGGGCACCCCGTAGCGGATGTTCTCCGCGATCGACGAGGAGAAGAGCATGGGCTCCTGCGAGACGACGCCGATGTGCCGGCGCAGCCACGAGGGGTCGAGCGCGCGCAGGTCATGGCCGTCGAGCGAAACGGTTCCCGCGGTGGGGTCGTAGAAGCGCGTGAGCAGGTGGGCGAGGGTGCTCTTGCCGGCGCCCGACTGGCCCACGACGGCCACCACCTCGCCGGGCGCGACCGTGAGGCTCACGCCGCGCAGCACCGGCGCGTCGGGGCGCGCGGGGTAGGTGAAGTCGACCCCGGCGAGCTCGACGCGGCCGTCGACGCGCGCGGGCGTCGCGCCGCCCTCGACGGGGATCGTGGGCGCGCGGTCGAGCAGCTCGAAGACGCGCTCGGCGGCGCCCGCGGCGCGCATGAAGTCGCCCCAGAGGTCGGCCAGCGCGCCGAGCGAGAAGGCCACCGTGAGCGTGTAGATGAGGAAGCTCATCAGCTGCCCCACCGTGAGGCGCCCGTCGAAGACCAGCAGCCCGCCGTACCAGATCACCAGCGCGATGGCCGAGAAGCCCGCCGTGGTCACCGCGGCCATGAAGGCCCCGGAGCTCACGGCGCGGGCGCGCGCCAGCGCGAAGGCGCGGCCGACCGCGGCGGCGTAGCGGGCCGACTCGGTCTTCTCGGCGACGAAGAGGCGCACCGTGCGCAGCCCCGCGAAGGCCTCCTCGGCGACGGCGCCGCTCTCGGCGACGGCGTCCTGCGCGTCGCGCGACAGCTTGCGCACCCGGCGGCCGTAGACCACCGCGCTGATCGCCACCGCGGGGATCACCGCGAGCATCACGAGGGTGAGCCGGGGGGAGGTCCAGAAGAGCATCGCGAGGCTGCCGGCGGCGGTGACGGCGTTGCGCAGCAGCATCGAGACGTTGGTGCTGACGGCGGTCTGCAGCGCGGCCGCGTCGCTGGCGAGCGAGCTCGTGAGGTCGCCCGTGCGGCGCGCGTCGAAGAAGGCCACGTCCTGCCCGAGCAGGTGGTCGAAGAGCCGCGCGCGCAGGCGGGCGATGACCCGCTCGCCGGAGATGGAGAAGAGGGCGAAGCGCAGCCCGCTGGCCGCCCCCTGCACGACGAAGACGGCGAAGAGGAAGAGCGCGTGGTGGCCGAGCGCCGCGCGGTCGTGGCGGGCGATGGCCCCGTCGACGATGCCGCGGATCGCCTGCGGGAAGAGCACGCTCCCGGCGCTGCCGACGAGGAGGAAGAGCAGCGCCAGCGCGAGCGTCGGCCGCTCGGGGCGCGTGAGACCGAGCAGCCGGCCGAGCACCGCGCGGGCGCGCGGGCGGGGGATCGTCGGCGCGTCGGGCGGGAGCGGTTCGCTGAAGCGGGCCATCGGTGGGCGCGCACCCTAGCGCGAACCGACCGCCCCGGAGCGCCCGCCACGAATCCGCCACAGATCCTCCCGCCACTCTCCCCGGCGTCGTCCGCGAGCCCTCCACATCGGCCGCGCATCGTCCCCTTCACGGCGCCGCGCTCCCGCGGCGTCGCCCCCCCGAAGGAGCGCCCCCCGATGACCGCCGACACCCTCCCATCTCCCCACTTTGCCGCCCCGCGCGGCCTCGCCCTCGGCCTCGCCGGGGCCGTCGCCTTCGGGGCCGCCGCCGGCCTCGGCCACGGCGCCGCGGCCCTCGCCCGCGGCGCGTGGATGTCCCCCGCGCTCTTCGTCGGCGGGGCCCTGCTCGCGGCGCCGCCGCTCTACCTCGCGGCCTCGTACTCGGGCTCGCGCGCCTCGGCCGAGGAGGTCATCGCCGAGGTCGCCGACGTGCTCGGACGCGCCGGCGTGGTGCTGCTCGGCCTCGCCGCCCCCGCGGCCTTCTTCTCCGCCACGCTGCGCACGCCCACCGCGTGGGCCCTGCTCGTCGGCCTCGCGGTCGTCGTCGGCGCCGTCGCCGTGCGCGCCGTCGCCCGCCGCACCCTCTCCCACGCCACCACCGCCGCCTGGCTCTGGACCTTCTTCTCCCTCGCCCTCGGCGTGCGCCTGCTGCTCGCGCTCGCCCGCCACACCCCCGTCGCCCACCTGGTGTACCGATGACCGTCGACGCCGCCCTCGCGCCCTTCGACCCCCCGACCTTCGCCCCGCCGCCGCCGCGGCCCGCCGCGCCGCCCGCCCCGCTGCCGCCGGGCGCCGTGTCGCGCCTCGAGCTGCTGCTGCGCGACCCCGACGCCTTCCTCGAGGCCCTCGACCTCGCGGCCGCCGCGCCCGGAGCCTCCGCCGAGATGGCCTCGCTCACCCGCGTGCTCGTCGGCGCCGTGGCCGTCGGCGCGGGCCTCTTCGGCAGCGTCGTCGGCGCCCACCGCGGCGGGCTCCAGGTGCTCTTCTGCACCGCCAAGGTGCCGCTCATCCTGCTGGTCACGCTGGTCGTGTGCACCGCGCCCTTCGCGGCCTTCGCGCGCGCCGCGTCGCTGCCGCTGCCGCCGCGCTCGGTCGTCGCGCTCGCCCTCGCGTCGTGCGCGCGCTTCGCCCTCGTGCTGCTCGGCCTCGCCCCCTTCGTCTGGCTCATGGAGGGCTGGGCCCTCGGGTACCACCGGGTGATCCTCGCGGTGGTGGCGGTGTGCGCCGTCGCGGGCGTCGCCGCGGGCCGCCTGCTCTTCACCGGCCTCGCGCGCTACGGCGCCGCCGGCACCCGCGTGGGCCTCGCCTTCGTCGCCGTCTTCGGCCTCGTGGGCGCGCAGACCTCCTGGATCCTCCGGCCCTTCGTGGTGCGCCCGCGCTCGACCTCGATCCCCTTCGTGCGCGCGCTCGAGGGCGACTTCCTCGGCGCCCTCGGCACCACCGCGCGCTCGTCGGTGGGCTCCTACGCGCCCGCGGCCCGCTGCGCGGGGTCGTCGTGCGACTGACCGACCTCGCCGTGGTCTACCTCGTCGTCGGCGCCGGCTGCGCGTGGGCCCTGCGCGCGCGCCGCCCCGACGTGCGCGGCCTCGCCGACGCGCTGCTCACCCTCGCGCTCTGGCCGCTCTACGTCCCGGCGCTGCTCGGCGGCGGGCGTCACGAGTCCGCCGCGCC
>JAQBQI010000841.1 GCA_028287085.1 Myxococcaceae bacterium | reverse complement strand
CGCTGTGGCGCGCGCCGCGGGCGTAGGCGTCGAGCGCCGCGCGGAGGTACTCCGGCCGCTGCCCCGCGATGGCCGGGAAGGCCCCGCCGCGGCCGCTTCCGTCGACGCCGTGGCAGCGCGCGCAGGCCGCGACCACCGTGGCTTCGCCCTCTCGCGGCGCGGCGAGCTCGTTGCCGGCGAGCGCGCTGTACCCCGCCGCGTCCACGCCCGGCAGCGCCTTGAGGAAGGCCACCACCGACCACACCTCGTCGTCGCGCCCGGCGGTCGGCCACGCGGGCATGCCGGTGAACTTCACCCCGTGGCGCACGATCGAGAACAGCTCCGCGTCCGACCACTGCGTCACCGACGGGAGCAGGTAGGGCGGCGGCGGCTCCATGCCGCGGGCGACGCGCGGCGCGCGCTGGGCGGGGCTGCCGTGGCAGATCGCGCAGGTGAGCTCGTAGTGCGCGGCGCCGCGGCGCAGCATGCCCGGGTCGTCGAGGCGCGGCACCGCGGTGCCGAGGGAGTAGGTCGCGACCGAGCGGCGCATCCCGAAGTGCACCACCCACTCGGTGATCGCCCAGTGCCCGCCGCTCGCGCGGATCGAGACCACCCCCGAGACCGCCACCAGCGCGCCCAGCGCGGCGAGGGCCGCCGCGAAGAGCGCGAGGCGCTTCCAGGTGAGGGTCACGCGGGCTCCGTCGCGCGGGGGCGGCGCAGCACGTCGACGGTCAACCACAGGCCGCCGGCGAGGTAGGAGAGACCCCCGACGAGCAGCATGATGGCGCCGCCGAGGTGCTGGTCGTCGAGGGCCGAGAGCCCGGGGTGCGCGCCGCAGCTCGGGTAGAGCGGGCGCGGCGCGAGCGCGAGCAGGGCGCCCAGCAGGGTCATGTGCATCGACGTGAGCAGCAGCGCGACGACCCCCGCGGCCGCGCGGTCGCCGCGGCGGGAGGGGTCACCGCCGAAGGCCGCGATCCAGACAAGGAAGCCGGTGAGGAGGAAGGTGAACTGCTCCAGGGCCCACCAGCCGGCGTGGTGCTGCGCGGCGTGGTGGGGGGCGGGGGCGTGCCAGGTCCAGACGGCGACGAGCTCGAGCAGCGAGACCGGGATGGGCGGGAACCACGCGGGCGCGCGGCGCACCGGGTCGAAGCGCGAGCCCGCGAGGCTGAGGGCGAGCAGCGGGGCGGCGACGGCGACGACGGCGACGTGCAGCGTCATGTGGGCGGAGAACGAGCGGTGGGTGACCGAGGCGGGCGCGAGCCACGCGAGGGCGAGCGTGGCGGCGCCGAGGAGGGCGAGCGCGCGGCGCATCAGCGGCAGTCCTCGATGAGGGCGGCGGCGAGGGCGGAGAAGAGCGTGGCGACGGCGCTGAGGGCGGCGAGCAGCAGGGCGGCCGCGCCGACGAAGCGGTGGCGCCCGAGCTGGGTGTCGGCGTCGAAGGCCTCGACGCCGCCGCCGTGCTGGCGGCGCCGCCACGCGCGGGCCGCGACGAGGCCGATGCCGGCGAGCGCGACGGCCGTGTACGCGGCGATGGCGAGGCGGGCGGGGCGGAGCGATCCGTCGCGGCCGGCGAAGCGCTCGCACCAGACGGCGGCGGTGGCGTAGCTCGCGACGAAGTGGGCGGCCCAGGCGATGGGCGCGGCGATGACGAACCAGAGGCTCTGGTTGGACTCGTCGGTCTCGGCGGTCACGCGACCCCCGGGAAGCCCGCGATGACGGCGACGGTGACGAAGACCGTGAGGGCGGTGAAGTGCCAATAGAGGGCGACGTTGGCGATGTCGATGTCGTGTCGCGCGGTCATGCGCCCGGCGGCGCGGCGGGCGAGGCAATAGAGCTGCATCACGACGCCGAGGCCGACGTGGATGACGGTCCAGACGACGAGCATCCAGACGATGGCGGGGTAGACGTGGCGGGTCGGGTCGAGCCCGGTGCGCAAGGGACCAGCGATGAGCGCATAGGCGCCCATGACGGCGAGCACCACGGCAGTGGAGAGGGCCGCGTAGAAGGCACTCGCGCGGTCGCCGCGGTTGAGCCGGCGGGCGGCGAGCGTGAGGGCCCACGAGGCGAGCAGGGCGCCGCCGCCGAGCAATGGCCAGAACGTGCCGGGGCCCTGGGCGGCGGCGCGGGCGAAGTCGGGGTGGATGGTCCAGTAATAGAAGTAGGCGAAGACGAGACAGACGAAGGCGGTGAGGTCGCCCAGCATCGTGATGAACATGGCCCACCAGCCGACCGAGGCGGGGCCCGAGACGTAGATGGGTAGGGTGACGCCGAGGCCGACGGGCTTCTCGTCCTTCTCGGGAATGATGGCGGTGCCGGTCCAGAGCCAATAGAGGATGGTGCCCAGCGCGAGCACGGCACTCGCGAGGGCGGCCGCCCACCAGTGGAAGGTGGAGGCGACGAAGGATCCGCCGGTGAAGACCGCGGCCCAGAAGGTGACGAAGGTGGGCCCCGGCACGCGGAGGCACTGCACCGGGCGGGCGTCGATGACGCTGGTGACGAGTGTCTCGCGCTTGCCCTCCTCGGCGTCGGGCAGAAAGAAGCGGCCCTCGTCGACGTCGCGCACGAAGTCGGGCTGATCCCAGAGTGGATATCGGCGGTCGATCTCGGGAATGGAGCGCACGCCCCAGGGCTGGTCGGGCATCTCCTGTAGCCATTCGAGGGAGCCGGCGTTCCAGGGGTTGCGGGGGCAGGTGGGCTCGTTCTTCTTCGGGCGGAAGACGTAGTAGACGAAGACGAGCACGCCCGCGGCGAGCACGAAGGCGCCAATCGTCGAGACGAGGTTGGGCCCGTCGAAGCCGTGGCCCGCGGGGTAGGTGTAGACGCGGCGGGGCAGGCCGCGCAGCCCCGTGAGGTGCATCGGCAGGAAGGTGAGGTGGAAGCCGGTGAAGGCGAGCCAGAAGGCCGCGCGCCCGATGCTCTCGGAGAGGCGCTTGCCGTCGAACATCGGATAGAAATAGTAGATGCCGCCGACGACGGGGAAGATCGAGCCGCCGATGAGGACGTAGTGGAGATGACCTACGATGAAGAAGGTGTCGTGGGCCTGGAAGTCGAATGGGGCGAGGGCGACCATGACGCCGGTGAGTCCGCCGACGACGAAGCTGGCGAGTCCGCCGTAGGCGAAGAGCATCGGCACCGAGCGGGTGACGCGCCCCGCGGCGAGGGTGGCGATGAAGCAGAAGAGCTGGATGCCCGTGGGGATGGCGACGGCCTCGGAGGCCGCGGAGAAGAGGCCGAGCGAGATGCCCGGCAGGCCGGTGGTGAACATGTGGTGCACCCACAGGCCGAAGCTGAGGAAGCCGGTGCCGACGGCGGCGAGGACGATCCACGAATAGCCGACGACGGCGCGGCGGGCGAAGGTCGGGACGATCATCGCGACGATGGCCACCGAGGGCAGGAAGATGACGTAGACCTCGGGGTGCCCGAAGAGCCAGAAGAGGTGCTGCCAGAGCAGCGGGTCGCCGCCGCGGGCGGGGTCGAAGAAGGGCCAGTGGAAGGCGCGCTCGACTTCCAACAAGAGACTGCCCGCGATGACGGGGGGGAAGGCGAAGAGGATCATCGCCGCCGCCACGAGCAGGTACCAGGCGTAGAGGGGAATGAGGTTGAGCCGCATGCCGGGCGGGCGGCACTTGAGCACGCCGACGATGAGCTCGACCGCCGCGGCGATGGCGGCGACTTCGATGAAGGATAGACCCAGGAGCCAGAAGTCGGCGCCGAGGTCGGGCTGATAGCGGGTCGTGAGCGGCGGGTACATGAACCAGCCGCCGCGCGGGGCGACGTTGAAGAGGAGCGAGCCGCAGAAGAAGGTTCCGCCGAGGAGGTAGCTCCAGAAGCCGAAGGCGGAGAGGCGGGGGAAGGGGAGGTCGCGGGCGCCGAGCATCTGCGGCAGCACGAAGATCGAGAAGGCCTCGAACATCGGGATCGCGAACAAGAACATCATCACCGTGCCGTGCATGGTGAAGACCTGATTGTATCTCTCGGCCGACAGGAAGTGGTTGTCGGGAATGGCGAGTTGGATGCGCATCAGCAGCGCGAGCACGCCGCCGAAGAGGAAGAAGCCGAAGGCCGCGGTCATGTACCACTTGCCCACGGCGGTGTTGTTGACGGCCGACCACCCGCGCCAGCCGACGGGCATCTTCCAGGCGGCGAGGAGGCGCTCGCGCTGCCCGCGCTGGACCTCCTCGGAGGGGGCCTCGGCGAGCGGTTGCAGGTCGGCGGGCTCGTCGTCGTTCATGGGAGGGCTTCCAGGTAGGCGGCGAGGGCCCGCACGTCGTCGGGGGGCAGCATCGCGAAGGCGGGCATGAGGGCGCCGGGCTTGTGGGATTCGGGGCGGGTGATCCAGCGCGCGAAGGAGGCGGCGTCGTTGGCGAGGGCCTCGGCGGCGAGGGCGCGGCGGCTGCCGACGTGGGTGAGGTCGGGGCCGAGGGTTCCGGCGGCGGGGGTGCCGCGCACCGCGTGGCAGGCGCCGCAGCCGACGGACTGGAAGAGCACGGCGCCGCGGCGGGCGGGGTCAGTCGCGGGGACCGCCGCGGGGGCGGCCTGGCGGGCGAGCCAGCGGTCGAAGTCGGCACGGCGCTCGACGACGGCGGTGAAGGCCATGTGCGCGTGGGAGGCGCCGCAGTACTCGGCGCACGCGCCGCGGTAGACGCCGGCGCGGGTGGGCCACAGCGTCAGGTGGGTCGCCCGCCCGGGAAACATGTCCAGCTTGCCGCCGAGGCTGGGGATCCAGAACGAGTGGATGACGTCGGCGCTGTCGAGGGTGAAGCCCACCGCGCGCCCGAGGGGGAGGTGCACCTCGTTGGCGAGCTCGATCGTGCGGCCGTCGGCGAGGGGGTAGCGCACGCGCCACCACCACTGCTCGCCGGTGACGGCGACGCGCAGGCTGCCGGCGGGCGCGGCGGCGACCAGCTCGGGGAGCAGCGCGAGGCCGTACGCGAGCAGGGCGGCGAGCACCACCGTGGGGACGAGGGCGCCGCCGCCGAGGATGAAGAGGGCGTTGCGGCGGTGGTTCTCGGGGCGCGGCGCGGCGCGGACGGCCCAGACGGTGAGGGCGACCATGGCGAGCCAGACGACGGCGGCGCCGACGGCCATGACGGTGAACAGCGTGGCGACGCGGGCGGCGCCGCGCCCGGCGGGGTCGAGCGCCGACGCGGCGCCGCGGCAGCCGGCGAGGGC
>JAQBQI010000828.1 GCA_028287085.1 Myxococcaceae bacterium | reverse complement strand
GCGCAGCCACGCGGGCGGCGTCGCGAGCGCCTCGCGCAGCACCGCGCGCACGGCGGGCAGGTCGTTGGCCCACGCGATGACCGGGCCGTCGCCCCAGGCCGCCAGCACGTAGCCGTCGTTGGCGGGCGGCCTGCCCCCGGTCGCGCCGCGCACCTGCCGCGTGCTCACCTGCAGCGCCCACAGCACCCGGTCTTCGCCCGGCACCCGCCACGACGACCAGATGGCCCGCGACGACGCGCCGCGCGGACCCATCCCGTGCACCTGACGCGCGACGCCGCGGTGCGCGAGGTCGGGCAGCACCACCGTGTAGAAGCGCTCGCGCACCAGCGGGCGCCGCGAGGCCAGCGCCGCCGCGCTCGGATGCAGCGCGGCCTCGCCCTCGATCCAGCGGTAGTGGGTGGCGTTCGGGGCGGGGCGGTTGGCGCTGCTCATGCGGCGAAACTAGGGGCAACCCGCGGCGAGCGCCATCGCACACCGGACATATCCTGTCACCACTGAGGACATTGTCTGTCTCGTCAAGCGGGGGGGACGAAGAATGGCGCCAGAAGTTCATCGGAGGGGGCGCTGCGACACCTTTGTGCACCCGGTGCACTTGTCTCTTGGCGCCGACGGGGCCTCGGTGATAGGGTCGGCTCGATCGTGGTGCGTTCATCGTCAGCCACTGCTGGGTCCACCTCGCAAGAGCGTCTCAGCGTTGCTGACAGGTCCGCGGCTACGACGGTCGCTGGGTGGACGATCGTCCCGGGGCTGGTCCCGAACACGCGAGTGTTCCCGACGATACAACCCGAGCGCGGGCGCATGGTGCGCACCGGCTCCACTTCACTCGAAGGCTCGGAATGTGGACCGGGATCACTCCCGGCTTCCCTCGGGCTGCGGCATCGCCGCGGGAGGTAAAGGCGCACAATGGGCAATCGTCAATATCGTCTCTGCAATGTAGGTTTTGTGCCCAGGGTCGGCGGGTAGTTTCCCGCCCCCACCGCGGTGACGCGGCGGGCGCAGGTTCCTCCGCAGGGGACGCTCCAAGGCTACGGCCGCGGATCGTCCCCTGTGTCTATTTTGTCGTCGCATGGCCTGGAATAGCCCGTGTGGTCCCGATGGTTGCGCATCCGTCGACGATCGGTTACTCCCAACGTCGACACCCCCCGTATGCGACCCCTCCTCCTCGCACTCTGCGCCGCCTTCGCCGTGATCTTCACGGGCGGAGCGGCGTCTGCGCAGCAGGTGCAGGTCCGGTGCTACGGCGTGCTCGCGAGCCACCTCCCGATCGCCCACGATCAGGTCACCTCGCCGGCGAAGACGGGCAAGCAGATCACCGCAGCGGCGCTGCCATCACTGCCGTCTCGGTCGCAGGCCCCGACCCTGTGTAGCGACCCCTCGCAGCCGGGTTGCCACGTCGACCGCCCCGACTCCCCGCGCCACCCGAGCAGCTGGGACCTCCACCACGAGCCGGTCGAGCTCACCACCCACACCCTCGATATCCCCCCGCAGGCGGTCGATACCTTCGACCCGGCGGCGCAGTTCCATGGCGGTCCGCGCGCAGGTCAGGCGCGGACTCCGTGGCGGCCGCCCAGCGCCTGAACGCAGTCACCTCCCGCACCGACGATCGCCCGCCCTCATCGGCGAAGATCGTCCGCGGGGCGTCGACTGCGGTGGCGGGTGGCGCGAAGCGATGGGCCCTACATCAAGGGTCCGCCACGATCGCGCGCACCGCGCCATGGAACTCCCGCCACTGACGCCAACGAACGTGCCCGGTGCGTCGTCGTGGTGGGAGCGCAGCGCCCGCGCACCGGGCACATGAATGTCTTCTTCCGTACAGGCTCCGCGCGAGGACGGTCAGCGTCGCGCGTCGCCTCCTTCGAATACTGACCATGGAACAGAGGATCTTGTGAGCAAGGGAGCATCTGCCATCTCCATCATCATGGCGCTGGTGCTCGGGTTCGTGGTGGGCAACATCACGGGCTCGAAGGCACCTGCGGAGCCCGGCGGCGAAGTCGCCGCCGAGGCCAGCGCCAACAACGCCAACGGCCCCAACATGGTCGACGCCGAGCGGATCCCCGTCGGCAACTCGCCGTCGCAGGGTCCGGCCAACGCCCTCGTCACCATCGTGGAGTTCTCGGACTTCCAGTGCCCGTTCTGCACGCGCGTGGAGGACACCCTCCGCCAGATCCGCCAGCAGTACGGCAACGACGTTCGCATCGTGTGGAAGAACGCGCCGCTGCCGTTCCACAACAACGCCACCCCCGCGGCCGAGGCCGCCATGGAGGCCTTCGCCCAGGGCGGCAACGCCAAGTTCTGGCAGATGCACGACCTGCTCTACCAGAACCAGCAGAACCTCGACACCGCCACCCTGGAGCGCCTCGCGGGCCAGGTCGGCCTGAACATGGCGCGCTTCCGCACCGCCATGAGCAGCCACGCGCACACCGCCTCGGTCGACCGCGACAAGGCGCTCGCCCAGGCCGTCGGCGCGCAGGGCACGCCGAACTTCTTCATCAACGGAACGCAGGTCACCGGCGCCCAGCCCTTCGACCGCTTCAAGACCATCATCGACCAGGTGCTCGCCCGCGCGCGCACCATCCAGCCGCGCAACCGCGTCTACGCCAACATGGTCGCCGACCCCGTCGCGGGTGAGGCCCCCGCCCCGTCGAACCCGACCCCGCCCGCGCGGCCGGCCGAGCCCGACCCGGCCCAGGTGCTCCGCGTCCCGGTGGGCAACTCGCCCGTCCAGGGCCCCAACACCGCCCTCGTCACCGTGGTCGTCTTCTCGGACTTCCAGTGCCCCTTCTGCTCGCGCGTGAACCCGACCATGGACGCGCTGCGCACCCGCTACGGCAACGACATCCGCATCGTGTGGAAGAACGAGCCGCTCCCCTTCCACGACAAGGCCCGCCCCGCGGCCGAGCTCGCCATGGAGGCCTTCGCCCAGCGCGGCAACGCCGGCTTCTGGCAGATGCACGGCATCCTCTTCGGCAACCAGACGGCCCTCGACCGCCCCGACCTCGATCGGTACGCGGCCCAGGCCCAGCTGAACATCCCCCGCTACACCGCCGCGATGGCCGCCCACACGCACATCCCGTCGATCGACGCCGACCACGCCCTCGCCCAGCAGCTCGAGGCCAACGGCACCCCGCACTTCTTCGTCAACGGCCGCCGCCTCGTCGGCGCGCAGCCCGAGGACGCCTTCGTGCGCCTCATCGACGAGACCAAGACCGCGGCCCTCGCGTTCATGGCCAGCCACCCCGGCACCACGCGCGCCAACCTCTATGAGCGCATGATGGCCGCGGCCGACACCACCATCCGTCGCACCGGCGGCGGCGCGGCGGCGGCCCCCACCCCGGCGGCCCCCGCCGAGGACGAGAACCGCGTCTACGTCGTGCGCCCGAACCCGAACGCCCCCAGCTTCGGCCCGGCCAACGCCCGCGTCGTCATCGAGCACTTCTCGGACTACCAGTGCCCGTTCTGCTCGCGCGTCGGCCCGCAGGTCGCGCAGATCCGCCAGCGCTACGGCGACCGCGTCCGCTTCGTGTGGCGCGACTACCCGCTCCCCTTCCACCCCAACGCCATGCCCGCCGCGGAGGCCGCCCAGGAGGCGTTCGCCCAGCGCGGCAACGCGGGCTTCTGGCGCTTCCACGACCACCTGTTCGAGAACCAGCAGCACATCGAGCGCGCCGACCTCGAGCGCTACGCCCAGGAGCAGGGCCTCGACATGGCGCGCTTCCGCGCCGCCCTCGACAACCACACGCACCAGGCCCGCATCCGCGCCGACATGGCCGCGGCCGACGCCTCGGGCGCCCAGATCGGCACCCCGGCCTTCTTCATCGCGGGCAAGTTCGTCGCCGGCGCGCTCCCCTTCGAGGAGTTCCAGCGCCGCATCGACGCCGCCCTCGCCGCCCCCGCCGCGCACTGACCCGCGCACCGGGTCGACCGACCGGTCGGCCCGCCTCTTCCCCGTAGTTCCGCCCCACCTCGAAAGCCCGATCCCGCCCCCGGGATCGGGGCTTTACCGTCCATGTAAATCTGCCGCGGACGCGCGCAGACGAGTGCCTGACATACCCTGTCAAAAACCTGTTGACTTCACAAAAGGCCTTGACTAGACACGCCTCGAACAGCGGTCGCGGCGCCGGGGAGAAGCCTCTCCCGCGATCCACGGCTGCGGGGTGCACTGCACAATGTCCATGCAGATCCAGACGAACCCACGGTCCGTCATCGAAGAGGTTTCGTACCGGCGCGAAGGCATCCACGTCAGCCTCATCGTCAACCGGCGGCAGCGCACCGCGCGCCTGGTCGACTTCCTCGCCGGCAACTTCCCGCTGAAGCAGCAGCGCCTCGACGAGCTCGCGCGGCGCGAGGGCATCGCGCGCATCTACACCTTCGTCGAGAAGGAGGAGAGCCTCGGCTGGGCCAAGGTCGGCTTCGCCCGCGAGGGCACCATCCCGGGCTACTACAAGCGCTCCGACGCGTACCTCATGGGCCGCGTGCTCAGCGACCCGCCGCTCGTCGACGAAGACGGCGCGCCCCTCACGCCGCCCGCCGACACCGCCGCCGCCGAGAAGGTGCTCGTGCAGGCCCGCAAGCTGGTCGTCGAGATCACCGCCGTGAAGGGCCTCAAGATCGAGGTGCTCAACGACCTCCAGGCCACCGCGCAGGGCATCGCCCCGCCGCGCAACCGCAAGACCGCCGCGTGGTTCGACGAGCGCTTCCTCCGCTCGGGCGACCGCCTCCACGTCATCGGCCGCGGCCGCACCACCTCGCAGGTCGTCACCGCCGAGCTGCAAGAGCCCTTCGGCAACGCCTACCTCCAGATCCCGATGGTGCCCACCAAGACCGACGAGGCCCGCGTGCTCGCCGGCGCCATCCACGGCCTGCACGAGGCCCTCAAGGTGCGCGACATCGGCTGCACCTTCGCCATGACCGCCGCCGACAGCCCCACGCTCGCCGCGGTCTTCCTCGGGGCCGGCTACCGCCGCACGGGCGTGCTCTCGCAGCACCTCGCGCCGGGCGAGCGCCGCGCCGACGCCATGCTCTGGGTGCGCCGCACCGCGGGCGACGGCGACAGCGCCTGAGCCTCCGCCCAACCCCCTAAGACCCAAGCCCCGACCGCCGACCTCCCCATGCGCGCCGACGCGAGCGGTGAACGTGTTAGCGTCGGTCACCGCGTGCCCGCCAGCGTGCCAGAGCAGATCGGTCCGTACCGGATCGACGGGGTGATCGGCCAGGGCGGGATGGGGGTGGTGTACCGCGCGGTGCACCGCGAGACCGGCGCGGTCGTGGCGCTCAAGACGGTGCGCGTGACGAGCGCCGACCTGCTGGCGTCGATCCGCCGCGAGGTGCTCGCGCTGCGCAAGGTCGCCCACCCCGACGTGGTGCGCATCGAGGAGGTCGGCGTCACCGACGTCGGCCCCTGGTACGCGATGGAACTCCTCCAGGGCGAGACCCTCCGCGACCACCTGTCGCGGCTCTGGAACGTCAACGCCGACCTCGCGCTCTCCGAGCCCGAAGACCCCACCATCCCGCTGTCGCGCCGCATCGCCAGCGACACCGTCCGCCAGGAGCGCTCGCCCGTGCCCTGGCCCGTCGGCGCGCCGCGACCCGCCGTCGCGTGCGGCGACCTCGACGCGACGCTCGCCCTCTTCCGCCGGCTCTGCGTGCCGCTCGCCTTCGTGCACGGGCACGGCGTCGTGCACCGCGACCTCAAGCCCGCCAACGTGTTCCTGCGGGTCGACGGCACGCCGGTGCTGATGGACTTCGGCGTCGTCGCCACCGCCCACGGCGCCGCCGGCCGCGAGGTCGTCGACGTCGGCTCGCAGATGGTCGGCACCACCGGCTACATGGCCCCGGAGCAGATCTCGGGCGAGCGCGTCGACGCCCGCTGCGACCTCTACGCCTTCGGCTGCATGCTCTACGAGGCCCTCACCGGCAACGTCCCCTTCGTCGGGCGCAACGCCATGGAGGTCGTGGGCATGCACCTCATGAAGGCCCCCGAGCCGCCGTCGCACCGGGTCGACGGCGTGCCGCCCGCCCTCGACGAGCTCGTGCTGCGCCTGCTCGCCAAGTCGCCCCGCGACCGCGTCGGGCACGCCGACGACGTCGCCCAGTCGCTCTGGGAGATCGCCCGCGCGCGCGCCGGCGGCGACGCGGGGCCGACCGCGCCCATCGTCAAGCCGGCGGCCTACCTCTACCGCCCCGCCATCATCGGGCGCGACGACGCCCTCGCCGCTTTACACCGCCGGGTAAGCGACCTGGGCGCCGGCCGCGGCGGCATCGTGCTGCTCGGCGGCGAGAGCGGCGTCGGCAAGACCCGCGTCGTCGCCGAGGTCGCCCAGCAGGCCGGGCGCAGCAACGTGTTCGTCGTCGCGGGCGAGTGCGTGTCGCTGCCCCGCGCGGAGGGCGCCGAGCCGGGCCGCGCGGCCTCGACGGGCGGGTCGCGCCCGGGGCAGACGCTCAGCGTGCGCGTCGAGGGCCGCGGGTCGGCGCTGCACCCGCTGCGCGGGCTCTTCGAGGCCATCGCCGACCGGTGCAGCGACGAGGGCGCCGCCACCTTCGCGAAGTGGCTCGGCACCTGGGCCCGCGTGCTCGCCCTCTACGAGCCGTCGATCGCCTCGGTGCCGGGCTTCGCCGGCGTGCCCGAGCTCCCCGAGCTGCCCGCGCCCGCCGCGCGCCGCCGCGCCCTCGAGGCCGTGCGCGACACCCTCGCCGCCGTCTCCAAGGACGAGCCCCTGCTCATCGTCATCGACGACCTCCAGTGGGCCGACGACCTCACCATCACCCTGCTCGCCACCCTCAGCCCGGCCTTCTTCGCGCGCTACCGCGTGCTCGTGCTGGGCACCTTCCGCGACAACGAGGTCGGCACCACCCTGCCGCGCCTGCTCGCGTCGCCCGCCGTCACGCGCGTGAAGGTCGAGCGCCTCGAGGGGGGCTCGGTGTCCGCGCTCGTGTCCGACATGCTCGCGCTCCCCGAACCGCCGCCGGCGCTGGTGGAGTTCCTCGCCGAGCGCTCGCGCGGCAACCCCTTCTACGTCTCCGAGTACCTGCGCATGGCCATCGCGGAGGGGATCCTCAGCCGCGACCTCAACGGCCGCTGGCTGCTCGACGCCCGCGGGG
>JAQBQI010000796.1 GCA_028287085.1 Myxococcaceae bacterium | reverse complement strand
GAGCGAGACCTCGGCCCCGTCGAGCGAGGCCGACACGGCGCGCACGTCGGACTCCTCGACCCCGAGGTTGGCCGCGAGCAGCTGCGGCGACGGGTCGATGCCCGCGGTCAGCAGGCGCCGGCGCTCGCGCTCCAGCTGGAAGAAGAGCTTGCGCCCCGCGCGCGTGTTGCCCGTGTGCACCAGCCGGAAGTTGGTCAGCAGGAAGCGCAGCACGAAGGCCCGGATCCAGTAGCCCGCGTAGGTGCCGAAGCGCGCGCCCTGGGCGGGCTCCCAGCGGCGCGCCGCCTCGACGAGGCCGGTCGAGCCCTCCTGGATGAGGTCGAGCGCGTTGGTCCACTGGCGGCGAAACTCGAAGGCGATGTGCACGACGAGGCGGAGGTTGTGCACCACCAGGAGGCGCATGGCGTCGACGTCGCCGCCGTCGCGGGCGCGCCGCCCGAGGGCGCGCTCGTCTTCCTCGCTCAGTAACGGGTAGCGCTTGATCTGCTCCAGAAAGCGGCCCAGCGCGTCGCGCGCGCCGGCCGGGACGATGGCCCGCTCGCCGCCGGCGGGCACCCGCGCGAGGCCGGTGTCGACGGGCTCGGCCTCGAGCACCTCGCCGACCAGCGCGTCGTCATCATCGTCGGAGGGGAGGTCGTGCTCGTCGTCGCCCGGCGCCATCACAGGGCGCGGTCAATAAGCACGACCGCGGGGAGGGGGAAGTGGCCGCCCGGGGACCGGGCGGTGGGCCTAGTAGCGGTAGTGGTTCGGCTTGAAGGGGCCGGCCGCCGGGACGCCGAGGTACTCGGCCTGCGACGAGCTCAGGGTCGACAGCTCGACGCCCAGCTTGGCGAGGTGGAGCGAGGCGACCTTCTCGTCGAGGTGCTTCGGGAGCACGTGCACGCCGAGGGGGTAGTTCTCCGGCTCGTTCCAGATGGCGAGCTGGGCGAGGCACTGGTTGGTGAACGAGGTCGACATCACGAAGGACGGGTGGCCCTTGGCGCAGCCGAGGTTCATCAGTCGGCCCGACGCGAGCACCGTGAGGCGCTTGCCGTTGGGGAAGATGTACTGGTCGAGCTGCGGCTTGATGTTGTCCTTCTTGATCTCGGGGTTCTTCTCCAGGTAGGCGACCTGGATCTCCGAGTCGAAGTGGCCGATGTTCGCGAGGATCGCGCTGTCCTTCATGCGCACCATGTGCTCGCCGGTGATGACGTCGCTGCAGCCGGTGGCGGTGATGAAGATGTCGGCGTTCTCGACGACGCTCTCGAGGCGGCGCACCTCGTAGCCCTCCATCGCGGCCTGCAGCGCGCAGATGGGGTCGATCTCGGTGATGACCACGCGGGCGCCCATGCCGCGGAGCGACTGCGCGCAGCCCTTGCCCACGTCGCCGTAGCCGCAGACGACGGCGAGCTTGCCGGCGACCATGACGTCGGTCGAGCGCTTCAGGCCGTCGAGCAGCGACTCGCGGCAGCCGTAGAGGTTGTCGAACTTCGACTTGGTGACCGAGTCGTTGACGTTGATCGCCGGGACCTTGAGCGTGCCCTTGCGGTACATCTCGTAGAGGCGGTGCACGCCCGTGGTCGTCTCCTCGGTGATGCCGCGGATCGGGTCGGGGCCGTCGAAGAGCTGGTGGTACTTGTTGTGGATGAGGACGGTGAGATCACCGCCGTCGTCGAGGATCATGTTCGGGCCCTTGCCGCCCTCGAACGCGTAGATCTGCTGCTCGAGGCACCAGTCGTACTCGGCCTCGGTCTCGCCCTTCCAGGCGAAGACCGGCACGCCCGTGACGGCGATCGCCGCGGCGGCCTCGTCCTGGGTCGAGAAGATGTTGCAGCTGGTCCAGGTGACCTCGGCGCCGAGCGCGGTCAGCGTCTCGATGAGCACCGCCGTCTCGATGGTCATGTGCAGGCAGCCCGCGATGCGCGCGCCCTTGAGGGCCTTCGACGGGCCGAATTCCGCCCGCACGGCCATGAGCCCGGGCATCTCCTTCTCCGCCATGCGGATCGCCTTGCGGCCGTGCTCCGCCATCGACAGATCCTTGACCTTGAACTTGCCGGCCTTCTCGTTCGTGTTGCTCATCGTCGCTTCTCTTTCTTCGCCGCGCTCGCGGCGACCTTCGTGGTCGTTCGATCGTCCCCCGCCACCCTCGCGCTGAGGAGGCTCCACGGCACCGCGCGGTCGGGCCCGTTGCCCCGCCACGCCGCCGGAACCTCCACCACCGTCGCCCGCTCGAGCCCCGCCTCGCGCGCGAAGCGGCGCAGCTCGTCGGCCTCGAAGCCCAGCCACAGGTCGGCCTGCTGCGCCCGCAGCGCCTCGTCTTCGTGCGGCCCGTAGTCGAGCACCATCACCGCGCCGCCCGGCCGCGCCAGCGCCGACATGCGCCGCAGCGAGTCGGCCGGCCGCGGCGCGTGGTGCAGCACCCTCGACGCGAAGACCACGTCGGCGCCGCCGTGCCCGAGGCGCTTCAGCGCGCGCTTCACCTCGACGCCGTCGAGCTCGCCCTCGACGAGCTCGACGTTGTCGAAGCCCCGCTGGCTCACCCGCTCGGCGCACATCGCGAGCTGCGCCCCCGCCCGGTCGATGGCCAGCACCCGCTGGAACACCGGCGCCAGGATCTCCAGCAGCCGGCCGTCGCCGGTGCCCACGTCGACGGCGAGCGCGCGGCGCTCGATGAGCGGCGCCAGCGCCAGCAGGTAGGCCGCCAGCTCGGGCGGCGGACCCACCGTCACGGCGCCCTTGGCCGAGCGCGCGAAGAACTCCCGCGTCGAGCGCTCGCGCGCCCCCACCACGTCGGCCACGCGGGCGAGGCTGCCGTCCTTGTCGCAGAGCGAGCGCCCCGTGCGCAGCGCGTCGTCGACCACCGGGTCGATGGGCCCGTCGGTGGCGACCCGCACCAGCGCCCAGGTGCCGTGCCGGCGAACCTGCACCAGCCCCGCCTGGCGCAGCGCCGCGACGTGCCGCGACACGTTGGGCTGGAGCTCGCCGAGGAGCTCCGCGAGCTCGCCCACCGCGAGCGCGTCGACCGACGCCAGCGCCAGCAGCCGCAGCCGAACCGGCTCGGAGAGGAGCCGGTACAGCTCCCAGCGGGCCTGCGGGGTCGCGGTGGTGACGGGCTGAAGCTCCATCCGGAGATCGGTATATACGTCCATACGAATGCTCGCAAGCTTACCCCCCGACGAAGGCATCGGGCAGGGGGAAAGGTCGGCGCTAGCGATGCCGAAAGGTTTGCCCCTAGAGTCGCGGCCACTCGGCGCTCGGGCCGACAATTAGGGAGAGCTCAGACCCATGGCAGGTGCCGCCCCGACCGCGAAGCCAGCGCCCTTTCTCCGTCCCCTCGACCGCCTCGACCGGGGCGTGTTGCTGGCGGAGAGCTCGCTCAGCCTCGTCATCGTCGTCTTCATGTTGTTCGCGGCC
>JAQBQI010000795.1 GCA_028287085.1 Myxococcaceae bacterium | reverse complement strand
GGGGCACGCGGTGCCGCACGCGCCGCAGTTGGCGCGGTCGGTGGAGAGCGTCACGCACGCGCCGCCGCAGGCCTGCTGCGCGCCGGGGCAGCCGATCTGGCAGCTGCCGGCGACGCACACCTGCGCGCCGGGGCAGGCGTTGCCGCAGGTGCCGCAGTTCTCGCGGCTGGCCTGGAGGTCGACGCAGCGTCCGCCGCAGGCCGACTGGGGCGCGGTGCACTGCGGGCCGATGTCGGTGCCGACGTCGACCGAGGCGTCGCGGTTGCCGCCGACGACGGAGTCGCCGTCGGTACAGCCCGCGATGGCGGCCGAGGCGAGGAGCGCGAGCCAGAGCGCGGCGGCGCCCCTTCTTCTTGGATCAAGCATGGAAGTCGATTCTCCTGGAGCGGAAGTGCGTGCGGAGCGCGCGCGCGTTTCGTGCGGCCCCGGGCGGCTTGTCGCACGACGTGCGAAAGGGCGGCAAGAGACCGCCGACCGGCGTCAGGTCAGCGGGCGCGGTCGCCGCGGAAGGCTTGCAGGTGCGCGGCGGAGAAGTGCGCGGGGGCGTGCGGGGGGGGCGCGGCGGAGGCGACGAGGTGGTCGTGGCGCGGGAGGTAGGTGAGCTCGACGACGGCGCCGTACTCGTTGCCGCTGCCCGGCGTCGGGATCTCGACGCCGACCGACAGCTGGAACCACGGGGCGGCGAAGAGGGCGAGCCCGGCGACGGCGGTGCTGACGGCGGTGTCGCCGATGAGCCAGTCGGCGACGAGGTGGAGGCGCTCGGCGAAGATGGGGATGTCGAAGCCGGCCATGGCGCCGGCGGGGGTGCCGTCGCCGAGGGCGCCGCGGGTGCCGGTGTAGGCGCCGACGATCCAGGCGCCGTAGCGGGGGTCGGCCTCGAAGCGGAGCGAGAGCCAGCCGAAGACGACGGGCTCGGTGCGGTGCGAGACGGGGTGTCCGCCGATGCCCGCCTGGAGGCCGGCCTGGAGGGCCACGAAGCGCGCCGGGCGCAGCAGCAGCGAGGCGTTGGCGACGAGCGCGCTGGTGGCGGTCTGGTGCGCGGTGGGGGCGCCGCCGTTGTCGTAGAGGGGCATGTGGAGGAGGTTGACGCCGGCCTCGAGCCAAGGGAACAGGCCGACGTCGACGGTGGCGTTCGACTCGCCGCCGGAGGGCACGAGGGAGAGCTGGAGCTGGCCGAAGAGGGCGGCCGGCACGGTGTTCTCGGTCGCGGGAACGTTGAACAGGCTCTGCTGGGCGAGGGCCGGGAGCGGCGCGAGCAGGGCGGCGAGGGCGGCGGGGACGAGGCGTCGGGTGATCATCGGTGGCGGCGGGGCGCGAGTGTACGCTGGCGGCGCATGAGCGAAGGACTCGATCTGGCGCGGCTCGACCGCGGGGCGTTGCGGCCCGAGGGGGAGCGCCTCGCGCGCTACGACGCGGCGCTGCCGCAGGTGCGGGCGGCGCTCGACGGCGAGACCGACGCGGTGGCGCTGGAGGCGACGCTGGCGCGCCTGCTGTGGGAGGTGTTCGCGCAGGCGAGCTGGTGCGGGTTCTACCGGCGGGTGGGGGAGTCGGTGCTGGCGGTGGGCCCGTACCAGGGCCCGCTGGGGTGCCTGCGCATCGACTTCGCGCGCGGGGTCTGCGGGGCGGCGGCGCGCACCGGGGAGACGCAGCGGGTGCCCGACGTGGCGGCCTTCCCGGGGCACATCGCGTGCGACGGGGCGACGCGCTCCGAGCTGGTGGTGCCGGTGCGCGACGGGGCCGGGCGGGTGCGCGCGGTGCTCGACCTCGACTCGCACGCGCCCGACGGGTTCAGCGCGGCGGAGGCGGCGCGGGTCGAGGCGCTGGTCGACGAGGTCTTCGCGCGGCGCGCGGGGGTGGCGTGGTGAGACTCGCGGCGATGGCGAAGGCGCGAAGCCGATGCGGCGCACGCCACCGGGGTCAGGGGTCGGGCGGGCCGTCGTCGAAGATCACGGCGCGGACGTGGGCGAGCGTCGCGAGGGTGACGAGGTTGCGGACGTTGTACCCGTAGGCCAGGGCGGCGGCGGTGAAGTACGCGGCCTCGGTTCCGCCGCCGGGGCGACGGTAGATGCTCGGGTGCACGCCGTCGTCGCTGACGCCGTGGTTGGGCAGCGGCTGGAGGGCCGCCCAGTAGTCCTCGAGCGGGACGCGCTGCGCCGCGGCCACCTCGCGGATCGCCGCGTTGAAGGCGGGGCCCGCGGCGGTCGTCGAGGGGCTGTCGGTGCGGTCGGGGATGGTGCTCAGCACGGGGATGACGTCGGCCGCGGCGACGAGCTGCACGACGCGCGTGAGGTTCGCGCGGAAGGTCGCCACCTCGGTGGCCTCGATGTCGGCGCTGCCGAACATCACGATCGCGACCGCGGGGCGCAGCGCGGCGAGCTCCTGGCGCACCAGCGCGGCGTCGTCGTCGAGGGCGCGCGCGGCCGTCCAGCCGGCCTGCGCGCCGAGGCTCGCGCGGTCGAAGCTGGAGTGCGACGCGTCGACGAGGGTGGCGTTGAAGAAGGCCCGCGTCGGCTCGAGGGCGGTGTACGCCCCGAGGTCGAAGCTGGGCGTCCCCGAGGCCGGGCCGAAGTCCGCGAGGAAGCTCGCCGACTCGGTGATGCTGTCGCCGAGCTTGGCGAACACCGCCGCCCGCCGCCCCGCCGCCATCCCGCGCAGGTACATCGCCCGCATCGCCGCCTTGAGCGACGCGTCGATGCGCGGGACGCCCGTCACCGCCAGCGCCGGGCCCGCGTCGGCCCGGGGCACGCCCGTGTCCCCGGGCGGGGCCGGTACGTCCGCGCCCGCGTCGACCGCGGCGACGACGTCCGCCGGCCCGACGGGCGCGTCGACGGCGGCGGCGCCGTCATCGGCAACCACCCCGGTGTCGTCGGGCGCGGCGCGGTCGTCGGGCGCCCCGCCGAGGTCGCGCAGCGAGCCGGCGTCCTGCACGGAGCCGACGTCGCGCCCGGAGCCCGCGTCGGTGATCGTGGCGTCGCGCGCCGCGACGACGTCCGTCGCGGCGTCC
>JAQBQI010000791.1 GCA_028287085.1 Myxococcaceae bacterium | reverse complement strand
CGCCGGCTGGTTGGGCAGCTGCGTCGGCATCACGGTGCGCGGCCGGCCGTCCGGCGACGCCGCCCCGGGGGCGCCCATCGGGGCGGCGAGGGTCTGCGCGCCGTTGGGCCGGCCGGGCAGCGGCGGCAGCGCCGGCCCCTGGCCCGGCAGCAGGGTCGGGTTGGGGGAGGGCCCCGCGGCCGAGGGGGCCTGCCGCACGACGCGGATGACGTAGGGCCCGACCATGATGGGCGTGCCGAAGGGCACCGGGATCTCCGAGCGGAACACCCGCTGCGACCCCACCTGCGTGCCGTTGCTGGACGAGTCGCGCACCACGATGGCGGCCGACTGGATCATCACCGAGACGTGCCGCCGCGAGATGTCGGGCGAGGCGAGGACGACGGTGCAGGTCTCGTCGCGCCCGATGGAGATCTCTCCCCCCGACGGGACCATGTACGTCATCGGAGGCGCGTTCGGGGTCTCGATCGAAAGGAGCACCTGGTCCATCGCGAGGCCCTCTTTACTCTCCCACCGCCACCTTAGCGGTACTGCGTCCCGGTGGGCTCGTAGAGCCGCACTTCGTCGATGTCGCCCGAGAAGGCCTCGTACTGCCGCAGCGCCTCGGCCACGCGGTCTTGTGCGCTCCGCGACAGCCCTTCGACCACCGTGGGTACGATGAAGATCATGCCCTCGTGCTCCTGCTCGGCGTTGCGCTCCGAGCCGAAGAGGTACCCGAGGATGGGGATCTGCCGCAGCCCGGGCAGCCCGCTCGAACCCTGCGACTGCGACCGCGAGCGGAAGCCCGACATCACGATCGACTGGCCGAGCTGGAGGTTCACGAGGGTGGTGACGTGGGAGATGTTGCGCCCGGGCACGTCGCCGCCGTTCTCGACGGGGTCGCTGATGTCGGCGTTGACGCGGATGTCGATGCGCGAGCTCTGCGGGTCGAAGCGCGGGGTGACCGTGAGGTTGGTGCCGTACGAGATGGTCGCGATCGAGGTCGCGTTGGCGCCGATGAGCTTGTAGTTGATCTCGCCGCCGTTGCGGTACGTCGCCTCGCTGCCGTTGGCGGTGATCACCGTGGCCTGCCGCAGGATGCGCGCCCAGCCGCCGTTGCTGGCGATGTCGAGGCGGGGCAGGGGCTGGTTGGTGATGATCGCCTGGGCGAGCTGCACGCCCTCGGCGACGCCGCCCATGCCCATCGGGGCGACGAGGTTGATCGTCGAGGTGAGCTGGGTGTTCGGGGGGTTGCCGCCGATGAAGGCGGGCCACGCGATGCCGACCTGCCGGCCCGAGTTGGTGGAGAAGTCGACGAAGTACAGGTCGAGGCGGACGTTGATGCGCCGCTCGACGATGGTCGCGTCGATGGAGACGAGCGACTCGACCTGGCCGGGGTAGAGGCCGGCGATCTGCTGCACGCGGTGCTGCTGCTGCTCGGAGGCGACGCCGCCTTCGAGGTAGAGCCGCGCGCCGATGCGGCGGATCTGCACGCCGTTGTAGCCCTCGAGGAGGTTCTCGATCTCGGCTTGCACGGCCTCGGGGCGCCGCGCGAAGACGGTGATCTGGAGGGTCTCCTGGGCGCCGCTGTTGCGGATGAGCAGGAGGGTGGTGGAGCCCGCGCGCTGCCCGACGACGACGAGGTTGCGCCCGTCGGCGGGGGTGCGCACGTCGACGATGCCGGGCGTTCCTTCGGAGAACTGCCGGATGCCGTCGGCGGGCACGAGCACCTGCTCGCCGACCGCGAGGGTGAGGTCGCGCCCGGTGCCGCGCGGCGCGGCGGTGGTGCTGCCCGCGGCGGGCGGCGTCGCGGGCTGCTGCGCGTGCGCGGCGGCGCTGCCGAGGAGGACCGCGCCGGCGGCCGCGAGGGCCGCGAGCGATCGGAACCGGGGGGCGTGCGTGGGGGACGAGCGCATGGGGTTGAGGTCTTCTACGGGGCGTTGGGGTTCTGCGGACCGATGCGCTCGATGACCTGACGGCGTCGGCGCGAGACGTTGGCGCGGCGCGTGGGCTCGAAGATGTCCTCGATGTTGGTCTCGGGGACGCCCTCGAGGATCGCGATGTCTTCGGGGTTGCGCAGCACGAGCGTGAGCCCGGTGTGCCGCCCGCCCGAGCCACCGCGGTCGGCCGCGTAGGTGAGCAGCTGCGCCTCTTCCATCGAGACGCTGAGGGTGATCTGCGAGATCTCGACCGGGTTGTTGGCGCCGCCGGTGCCGTTGACCGTCTGTCGCTGGGCCTCGCCGCCGGTGTCACGACCGGCCGCCAGCACCAGCACGTTCTGGAGCAGCGGGATGGTCACGCGGTCGGTCTCGCCGCCGGTGCGCGAGAGGGTGCCGAGCACGTCGACGCGGTCGCCGGGGCGCAGCAGGCCGCCGAAGGAGTTGGTGATGTCGGCGCGCACCGTGATGGCGCGCATGCCCGTCGACACGAGCGACGAGAGGTCGCGGCGCGCGTCGGAGGCGGTGGCCAGGTCGGTCCACATCACGGTCTGGTTGGCGCGCAGGCCGTTGGAGACGCGCACGCCGATGATGCGCCGCACGTCCGAGTACCGGATGAAGCGATCTTCCAGGTAGGCCTGGGGGATCAGCCGGTACCCCATCATGTTCTCGGAGAGGGCGGCGCCGAGGGGGATGTCCTGCACGGCGATGAGCACCCGCACCGGCACGCCGCCCGACGCCTCGGCCTCGAAGCGCTGCTTGTAGAGCAGCAACAGCACCAGCCCGAGGGCGGCCGCACCGATTGCGATGATGAGCGCCTTGGTGTTCATCCAAGTCTCCGGATGGGCAAGTGAGGGGGCTGCGTTGACTCCGACCCGAGCCGGAGGTCCCGCGGGTCGCGAGCCTACGCCGAAGCGCGACGCGGGCACAACGACAGAGAAGGTGCGGAGGGGAGCGGAGGGAGCGGGCGGGGTGGCGCGCGGTCAGCGCGCGGCGAGCGACATCATCGAGGTCACACCGTCGGCGTGGTCGAAGACGAGGAAGAGCGTCTCGCCGGCCTTCTCGAAGGCGACCATGCGGTCGCGGCGGGCCTCGATCTCGGGCGGCAGCGGGCGGTCGCGCGGGAGGTCGAGCACGGTCCACCCGCGGCCGGCCATCTGCGCGCGGTACCACGAGCGCACCTGCGCGGCGGGCGCGCGCACGGTGTAGACGCCGAGCTTGTTGGGCACGCCGTCTTCGTAGGCGGAGATCACGCGGCGCATCTCGGGGTAGCGCGCGAGGCCGGGGATGTCGGCGCCGGGCGCGTCGCCGTGGTCGGGGAAGATGCGGAGGATGTTGAAGCGCCCCTGCGTGGCGACCGAGAGGATGCGGGTGCCGGTGGTGCCGCGCGTGACGTAGACGTAGCGCAGCTCGCCGTAGCGGGAGAGGTCGCCCGTCGAGATCATCGCCTCGGCGCGGTGCAGGATCGACTCGGGCGTGAGGCGGTCTTCGCCGACGTCGAGGCAGGCGACGTAGCCGCCGTCGGCGTCGCCGAAGCGCACCGTCTCGATCGAGGCGGCGCGGCGCGCGCCGGGCGTCCAGAGCTGGTTGAAGGAGGCGCGGTCGAGGCTCTCGCTGAGGTGCCCCGAGGTGCGCGCGCAGCGGGCCTCGTAGTAGTCGAGCACCGTCTCGACGCCGTCGCGGGTGGTGCCCATCGAGAGGTAGAGCGACTCGCCGTTGAGCACGACGCGGCGGGGCGACTCCATCACGCCCTGCTCGGCGTAGGGCATGAGCTGGCGGGCGAGGTGGCGGAGGCCCTCGTTCACCTGGGCGCGCGCCGAGCGCACGCTGACGACGGCGGTGACGAGCATCCCGGTGACGACGAAGGCCCCGAGGCGGGTGATCTGCGGCAGATGTCGGATGCGACGAAACATGGGCGGTACTACCTCCCTCTCACTACCGACAGACCGGGATGACGGCGCAGAAGAGTTGGCGGGCGACGTCGGCGGGCGTCGAGCGCACGGTGTTGCAGGCCATGCTGTTGCCCGCGAGGGCGTTGAGCGAGCCGCCGCCGAGCAGCGTCGGGCGGTTGACCGGGCGGGTGAGGCGGCCCGACGCGGTCTGCCCGAAGAAGCCGCCGAGCAGGGCCGAGCCCGCGCCGCCGAGCATGTTGGCCAGCGAGTTGAGGGCGCCGGGGCGCTCGCCCGCGCCGGCCGCGGTGTCGGCGCCGACCTGCACCTGGCTGCACCCGGGCAGCGCGCGCTGGCAGGCCTCGAAGGCGTAGCTCACGACGCAGTGGCGGTTCGCCTGCATGGTGTAGAGCTTCGCGCTCCAGGCCTTGTGCACGAACATCATGCACGAGAGCACCGCCACGAAGAACGGGATCATCACCACGGTCTCGGCGTAGGCGGCGCCGCGGCGGGGGGCGCGTCGGCGGCGGGGCTGTCGGGTCGTTGGGGCGTTCACGGCGCTACAGCTCCTCTCAGTGGATGATGACGCGGTCGATGAGGCTGAGGTCGATGCCCGGGCCCACGGCGCCGCTGATGCCGAGCAGGTTGGTCGGCATGCGGAAGCGGCGGAAGCGCGCGCGCCAGTACATGTGCCAGGTCCACTCGTCGCGGGCCTCGTCGCCCTCATAGTAGTACTCGGCCTGCGCGAGGCCGACGCGCGAGAGGTTGCCGATGGTGCCGAAGAGGCCGCCGCCGCCGGTGTTGCGGCCCCACGCGGCCATCGACACGCCGCGCTCGTTCGACTGGAACGGCGGCGTTCCGATCACGATGCCGCGGATCTGGACGTACTCGCAGTCCTGGCCGGGCATGCCGTCGTTGCAGCTGCCGTCGCCGGGGTCGATCTCGTGCGGCCGCATGTTGGCTTCGTTGCGCGGGCAGAAGAAGAGCGCCATCGCCTCGTCCATCATGCGGGTGATCCAACCCGCGACCGCCGAGAGGCCCGGGATGAACTGCACCGGGAAGGTGATGAAGCGCGAGATCGGCTCGGCGGCGTGGATGCAGGTGCTGTGGATGTTGACGGGCCGCACCGGCAGCGGGTGGTCGATCATCGGGTGGATGAAGCCCGCGGTGACCGGCGGCTGGTAGGTGCCGGCGAGGGTGGTCACGACGACGCGCGTCTGGGCGATGTACGGCCAGGTCGTGCGGATGACGTCCTGGGCGCTGTGCCCGAGGCGCAGCGCCGGCTGCACGACGCTGTTCTCGTAGGTGTTGGCGACGCCGCGCACCGTGTTGCCCCAACCCGCCAGCGTGGCCGAGAGCGGCGGCGCCCAGACGGTGAACGCGGCGGCCGCGAAGAGGGCCCACTGCACGAGGCGCATCGCGAAGAGGATCGAGACCAGCAGCGCCATCACGATGTTGATCATCGCGATGAGGTTCATGCCGCGGGCGTGCATCACCGCGCCGGAGAAGGCCACGGCGTCGGCCGCGTCCTGCATGCGCTCGCGGAAGATGATCGTGTTGCCAATTCCGATGATGTAATAAAGGAACCCCGTCACGAGCATCGCCATGAAGACGCCGATCACCATGATGGCGCCAGAGTCGTCGCGATGAAGTGAGGGCCGAGGCGTGCGTGTGTTGGTGGCGCGCATGGATTACCTCGAGCGGGAGGCGTTGTAGCAGGCGCCGGTGATGTACCGGTCGGTGCCCTGGACGGGCAGCGTCGACTCGGCGCGGATGACGTAATAGTGGCCGCCGGTGAGGGCGAGGAGCACCGCGCTGGCGCCGCCGCCGGTGCCCGTGTGGTTGAGCTCTTCGAGCCCGGGCTGCGCCGCGTTGAGGCGGTTGGTCGCCGACTGCACCGTCTCGGTCTGGATCTGGATGTCGCGGATGGACGCGCGCCCGGCGCGGACCGACTCGGCGACGGCGCGGATCTGCTCGATGGGCTGGTTGCTGTAGAGCTGCAGCGCGCTGTCGCAGGCCATCTTCGATACGATGGGCACGCCGCAGTGGAAGAGGTACGTCACGCGGGTGGTGAGCTCTTCGCGGTTGCTCCAGCGGTCGCGGTAGTCGGTGCCGCGCTCGGCCCGGGGGAAGGTCACCGCGAGCGCGACGTTGTTGTAGACGAGCGCGCCGAGGGCGAGGCGCACGGCCGGCGAGGTGGTGCCGCCGATGGCGTCGTAGATGCCCTGGCGCCGCGGGTCGCTGTCGTGGGTGAGCTCGTCGAGCGAGGGCGAGGTCGACACCAGCGGGAAGCCCGCCGCGAAGCGCACCGCGTCGAGGCGCGCGCCGCCCGACGATCCGCCGCCGCTGCCGAAGCC
>JAQBQI010000786.1 GCA_028287085.1 Myxococcaceae bacterium | reverse complement strand
GGGCGCCGGGCGCTGCGTCGGCGCCGCCAGGAAGGTCGTGAGCGCCCCGCGGTCGGCCGTGGCGCGGTCGAGGCTGGCGCGCACCAGCTCGAGCAGCGCGCTGGGCGAGAAGGGCTTGGCGAGCGTGGCGACGGCGCCCGTCTGCTGGGCGAAGCGGTCGCCGATGGCCTCGGCCCGCGCGGACATCAGGACGATCGGGAGGTCGACGCCGCCGGGCAGGCCGCGCAGCGCCTGGGCGAACTGGTAGCCGTTGAGGCGCGGCATGACGAAGTCGACCAGCGCGAGGTCGAAGCTCGCGCGGTGCACCCGCTCGAGGCCGTCGACGCCGTCGACCGCGGTCTCCACCGAGTAGCCCGCGCCGCGCAGGATCGCCTCGACCAGCAGTCGCACCGTGGCGCTGTCTTCGACGACGAGGATCCGGGCGGGCATCGAGGCTCGATTCGGGTGTTGGGGGTCGTACGGGGCGCCCCGGGGGAGCGCCGGCCCGCGGCGATATCACCCGCGCGGCGCTCGGGGGTCAAGGCGCGCGTTGCGCCGTTGCCGCGGCGCGGGCGGCGCGCCTATCGTGGCGCGATGACGACGGCATCGACGCCCGGCGCGCGCGTGGTGATGGACGAGGCCGCGGTGGCGGCGGCGCTGCGGCGCATGGCCGGGGAGATCGCCGCGCGGCACGGCGACGGGGTGCCGCTCGCGCTGGTGGGCGTGCGCCGCGGGGGCATCCCGCTGGCGGCGCGGCTGCACGCGCTGCTCGACGCGGCGGGCCGCGGGGGCGTGCTGGTGGGCACCGTCGACATCACGCTCTACCGCGACGACGCGGCGACGGCGCTGCCCAACCCCCAGATCGGTCGCAGCGAGATCCCCTTCGAGGTCGAGGGGCGCGTCGTGGTGCTGGTCGACGACGTGCTCTACACGGGCCGCACCACGCGGGCCGCCCTCGACGCGGTGATGGACTACGGCCGCCCGCGCGCGATCGAGCTCGCGGTGCTGGTCGACCGCGGCCACCGCGAGCTGCCCATCCAGGCCGACTACGTGGGGCTGCGCCTCGCGACCTCGCGGCGCGAGCGGGTCGAGGTGCGGGTCGAGCCCGGCGCCGTCGTCGAGGTGCTGGGCCCCGCCGAAAATGCCCCATCCGACGAGGGTTGAGCCCTATCCTCCCGGCCGCGATGACTGGACCCGTCCGACACCTCCTGGGCATCGAAGACCTCCCGGCGCGCGACATCGTGCAGTTTCTCGACACCGCGGAGGTGTTCTTCGGGGTCTCGACGCGGCGCGTGCGCAAGGTGCCCACGCTGCGCGGCAAGACGGTGATCAACCTCTTCTTCGAGGCGAGCACCCGCACCCGCACCAGCTTCGAGATCGCGGGCAAGCGCCTCTCCGCCGACGTGGTGAACATCTCGGTCTCGACGTCGAGCGTGAGCAAGGGCGAGACCCTGCTCGACACCGTGAAGACCCTCGAGGCGATGCACCCCGACGTGATCGTGGTGCGCCACGCGGCCTCCGGGGCGCCGCACTTCATCGCGCGCCACACCCGCGCCGCGGTCGTCAACGCGGGCGACGGCCTGCACGAGCACCCCACGCAGGCGCTGCTCGACGCCTTCACCATCCGCCGCGCCAAGGGCCACCTCGCCGACCTCGTCGTGACCATCTCGGGCGACATCGCGCACTCGCGGGTGGCGCGCTCCAACGCGCTGCTGCTCACCCGCCTCGGCGCGAAGGTGCGCGTCTGCGCCCCGCGCACGCTGCTCCCGGTCGACATGGAGCAGTACGGCGTCGAGGTCTTCGACTCGCTCGGCCCCGCGGTCGAGGGGGCCGACGTCGTGATGATGCTGCGAATCCAGCACGAGCGGCTGACCGAGGCGCTCATCCCCTCGACGCGCGAGTACGCGCGCACCTTCGGGCTCAACCGCGCGATGCTGGCCCGCGCCAAGCCCGACGCCATCGTGATGCACCCGGGGCCCATGAACCGCGGGGTCGAGATCGACGCCGACGTCGCCGACGGGCCGCGCTCGGTCATCCTCGACCAGGTCGAGGCCGGCGTGGCGGTGCGCATGGCGGTGCTCTACCTGCTCGCGGCCGAGGCGGGTCAGTCGCCGCTGTCGTAGCGCCCCCCGGGCGCTTGCTGGCGCCGTGCGAGGCCGTGTAGATACGGCCCGACGTGACCACCGCCAACGCCGACCTCGCCCACAGCCCCGCCGGACCGCGCAGCCCGCTCGACCACCGCCTCGCGGCGATGATCCTCGACCCGCGCGACCTGCCCTTCCTCTACCTGATGCTCGGGTGCCTCGCGCTGGCCGCCTTCGGCGTCGCCCTCTTCTTCAGCGGTCCCTACGTCTGGTACCTCGCGCCGCTCTACTGGGCCGCGGTGTTCATCGGCTTCGAGGACCGCTTCATCCTGATGCTGCACTGCACCTCGCACCGGCAGCTCTTCCGCCCCGAGCACCGGCGGCTCAACCACGTGATCCCGTGGGTGATCGGCCCCTTCTTCGGCGAGACCCCGGAGACCTACTTCGTCCACCACATGGGGATGCACCACCCCGAGAACAACCTCGCGGCCGACCTCTCGTCGACGATGCGCTACCGCCGCGACTCGCTCGCGCACTGGCTGCACTACCTCTTCAGCTTCCTCTCGGTCGGCCCCGCCCTGCTCGCGGTCTACCACTGGCGCAAGCACAACAAGAAGATGCTCCAGCGCATGCTGCTCGGGGAGCTCAGCTTCTACGCCGCGGTCGGCGTGCTCGTGGCGCTCAACTGGCGCGCGACGCTGGTGGTCTTCGTCATCCCGGTGCTGCTCGTGCGCACGCTGATGATGGCGGGCAACTGGGCCCAGCACGCCTTCGTCGACGGCGCCGACCCGGCCAACCCATACAAGAACAGCATCACCTGCATCAACACCCGCTACAACCGCCGGTGCTTCAACGACGGCTACCACATCCACCACCACGTGAAGCCGCGCTGCCACTGGAGCGAGTACCCGGGCGAGTTCGAGTCGAACAAGCTCGAGTACGGCCGTCAGGACGCGATCGTGTTCGAGGGCGTCGACTTCTTCCAGGTGTGGGCGATGCTCATGACCAAGCAGTGGAAGGGCCTCGCGAAGCGCTTCGTGCGGCTGCCCGGCGCGCCCGAGCGCGACGAGGCCGCGGTCATCGCGTACCTCCAGTCGCGCGTCGCGCCGATCGCGACCGACTGATCAGCCGTCGCCCAGCAGCCGGTCGATGATGATCGCGACGGCCGAGCGCACCGCGAGGTGGTTGTACCCGCCGGGCCGCACCGGCGCGAGGTGCACGTCGGCGCGGTCGAGCACCCGGTCGGCCAGCCCGTAGCCCGTCCCGAACATCAACAGCCACGGCCCGTCGCTCGCGGCCAGCTCGGCGCGCAGCGCGTCGAAGCTCGTCGCGGCGGCGCGCTCCTTGGCGGCGGTGGTCACGACGCGGGGCGCGCGGCCCTCGCGCGCGGTGATGGCGGCGATGGCGGCCTCGATCGAGTCGACGTCCTCGACGATGGAGAGGGCCTCGGTGCGCTCGGGCACCCGCTCGCCCCCTTTGCCCACGCGCCAGTAGCCGAGGATGTGGTTCACGAGGTCGCGCTGCGCCGTGATGGGGGTGACGACGTAGTAGCGGACGATTCCGTAGGTGCGGGCGGTGCGCGCGATGTCGTGCACGTCGAGGTTGGTCACCGAGGTGGTGATCTCGTCGCCGCCGCGGCCGCGCACCGGGTGGTGCACCAGCGCCAGGTAGATCGGGCCGGTCATGGTTCGTCCCCGTCGATGAGCTTGAGGTCGGCGCGGCCGAGCGCGGCGCGGGCGAAGAGGTCGGGCCGCCGCTCGCGGGTGCGCCGCAGCGAGTGCCAGCGGCGCCAGCGGGCCACGCGCGCGTGGTCGCCGCAGCGCAGCACCTCGGGCACCAGCGCCCCGCGGAAGTCGACCGGCCGGGTGTACTGCGGGTACTCGAGCATGCCGTCGTCGCCGTGCGACTCGGTCGACGCGCTCTCGGCGTTGCCCAGCGCGCCCGGCAGCAGCCGCACCACGGCGTCGATCATCGCGAGCGCCGCGGGCTCGCCGCCGGTGAGCACGAAGTCGCCCAGCGAGAGCTCGTCGTCGACGTAGGCGCGCACGCGCTCGTCGACGCCCTCGTAGCGGCCGCAGACGAAGGCCAGCGCGGGCTTCGCGCTGAGCTCGCGCGCGATCGCCTGCGTGAAGGGCCGGCCCGTCGGGCTCATCAAGATCCGGTGCGGCGGAGCGCCCGTCTCGGCCGCGACGGGGAGCGACTCGATGGCGCCGACGACCGAGGGGGCGGTCATCACCATGCCGCTGCCGCCGCCGTAGGGCGCGTCGTCGACCGTGTGGTGCTTGTTGGGGGAGAAGTCGCGAATCTGCACGCCGTGGAAGCGCACGAGGTTCTGCGTGACGGCGCGGCCGACGATGCTCGAGCGCGCGAAGCCGTCGAGCACCTCGGGGAAGAGGGCGACGAGGTAGACGTCCACGGCTCAGGCCTCGTCGTCGAGGGCGCCGTCGGCGAGCACCACGACGCCGGCCTCGGCGTCGACCGAGACGACCAGCGCGTCGGTCATGGGCACCTCGCGGTCGCCCTTCGGGGTGCGCACCACGACCGCGTCGATGGACGGGTACGCGAGCACCTCGACGACCTCGCCGAGCGTCTCGCCCGCGGCGTTGAGCACCGCGGCCCCGGGCATGTCGCAGTGGTAGAACTCGCCCTCCCCGAGGGGCGCGAGGTCGCTGCGACGCACCGAGACCTCGGCGAGCACCAGGGCCTCGGCGGCCTCGCGGGTGCGCTCGCCGGCGAAGGTCACGGTGATGCCCTTGCCGTCGGTGGAGAGGGTGGCGATCGAGAGGGTCTTCTCGCCGAGGCCCTCGCGCTTCACGCGCACCGTGAGGCCCACGCGGAGCGCCTCGATGTCGTCGTTGAAGGGCCGCAACCAGATGGCGCCCTGGAGGCCCTTCGGGCGCCCGAGCACGCCCACGGGGATCCAACGCGCGGGTTCGATGCGCGACATAGGAGGGGGGCGCCCGCTCAGTCTTCGACGATGTTGAGGAGCACGCGCTGCCCGGAGACCGCGGTGGCGGCCGAGAGCACGGTGCGAAGCGCGCGGGCGGTCTGGCCGCGGCGGCCGATGACCTTGCCGAGGTCGTCGGGGGCGACGCGCAGCTCGATGACCACGGCCCCGTCGCGGGACGACTCCGACACCTTCACGGCGTCGGGCTTGTCGACCAGCGACCGCGCGAGGTGACGAACGATCAGGAAGGGATCGACCATGGCGACGGGAGCGCGACGATCAGGCGGCGGCGGAGGGGGCGGGGTTGCGCTTGACGAGGTTGGTGACCTCCTCGGAGAGCTTCGCGCCGACCTTCCGCCAGTGGTTCAACCGGTCGTGGTCGAGCGTGAGGGTCTTGGTGACGTCCTTCGCCCGCGGGTCGTACAGCCCGATGAACTCGATGTGCTTGCCGTCACGGGGGGAGCGCGAATCCGTCACCACCACGCGATAGATCGGGGTCTTCTTGGTACCAACGCGCGCCAGACGAATCTTGACCATGATTGCGAGACCTTCCTAAAACCGGGACTGATCAACGACGGCCCTCCGAAGGGCGTCAGGGGCGCGGAAACTACCGTCGCCACCTCCGCCCCGTCAAGCGCTGCCCCGCCGCGATCGTCGCTCTTCGTCTGCCGTCATCCTTGACGGGACGCCCCGGTGCCAGCAATCCCACTCCGCGATGCGCCCGCCCCTGCTCCGCTCGTCCCGCCCGTGGCCCCTGCTGCTGCTCTCGCTGGGCGCGTCCTTCGGCCTCGGCGCGTCGTGCCGTCGCCCGTCGCCCCCGGCGCCGCCCGTCGCCGCCGCGCCGCAGCCCGTCCGCATCTATTTCCTCGCCGACCTCGACGGCTACCTCGAGCCCTGCGGCTGCCAGTCGCGGCCGCTCGGCGGCATCGACCGCGTCGCGGCCCTCGTCGAGCGCGAGCGCGCCGCGCACCCGCAGAGCCTCTTCGTCGCCGCCGGCAACCTCTTCTACGAGCACCCCACCCTCGAAGCGCAGATGGTCTTCCAGGAGCGCGCCCGCGCCGCGTCGCTGGGCCCGATCCTCGACCGCCTCGGCCTCGCCGCCTACGCGCAGGGCCCGTCGGACTACGCCCTAGGCGCCGAAGGCTTCGCGGCCGCGTCCGCGACCACGCGCGCCCCCGCCCTCGCGGCCAACGTCGCCGGCGCGCAGGCCTCGGTCGTGCGCACCGTCGGCGGCGTGCGCGTGGGCCTCGTCGGCGTGGTCGACTTCGCCAACTCCGAGGGC
>JAQBQI010000757.1 GCA_028287085.1 Myxococcaceae bacterium | reverse complement strand
GCGGTGGCGGGGACGACGCCCGCGGTCCCGCCGGCGCTGCCGCTCGCGGGGCAGGCGAAGCCGGCGGGCGCGACGGGGCAGTTCTGCGTGCCGTCGAGCAGGCGCGTCCAGAGGTCGCCCTGCGGTTCGAGGGTGCAGCCGTCGGTGCGGGACTGCTTGTCCTCCGGCCGCCCG
The DNA here is from genome assembly GCA_028287085.1 of Myxococcaceae bacterium. Lineage (GTDB taxonomy): Bacteria > Myxococcota_A > Polyangia > Polyangiales > SCUS01. The sequence goes on along the minus strand of JAQBQI010000757.1, from coordinate 4,447 downwards.
CCGCAGGCGAGCGAGCCGGGCGTCTGCGTGTAGCAGAGCCGGTCGCGGTAGCACTGGAACCGCGACGCCGAGTTGTCGACCACCCCGCGCGAGCTGTCGCGCGACCAGCCGTAGCAGTCCTGCGCGAGGTTGTAGCGGATGAGCATCACCTCGGTTCCGGGCGTACACGAGTCGTCGCCGTACAGGCCCATCGTGACCACTGCCGAGCACGCCGCCGCGGGGTTGGTGACCGCCGCGGGGTTGGGCCGACCCACGGGGACGTCGCTGCCCACTGAGCCGTCAGACTGCGCGCCGTCGGGTCGCGCGCCGTCGGGTCGCGCGCCGTCGGGCCGCGCGCCGTCGGGCCTCCCGCCGTCGAGGCGTCCGCCCGGGGGTGGCTCCATGGTCGATCCGCACGCGGTGAGCAGCGCCAGGGTCAGGAATCGGGTGACGTGCATGTTCGAGGCTCCTTCGGCAGCGGGCGCGACCCCTTCGTCGCGTCCCGGTCGGTCGAAGCTGGACCCCGTTCCTTAAGATTCCCTTTCGATATCGGAGATATCGTCGGAGCGCCTTGCAACGCCGGAGAAATGGGGTGGCGCGATGACCGAGCGGATCCTGGTGATCGAAGACGACCGGGCACTCGGCGCGCAGATCGTGGGGCACCTCCGGTCGGCGGGGTACGAGCCCGCGTGGCTCACGGACGGCGACGCCTTCGCCGACGAGCGACCCGCGGATTACCGTCTGGTGATCCTCGACCTGATGCTCCCGGGCGTCTCGGGGATGGACATCCTCAAGCGGCTCCGCGCGAGCAGCGACGTGCCGGTGCTCATCTTGAGCGCGCGCAACGACACGCCCGGCAAGGTGAGCGCGCTGCGGCTCGGCGCCGACGACTACATGACCAAGCCCTTCTGGCCGGAGGAACTCCTCGAACGCGTCGGCGCCCGCCTCCGCCGCCCCGCGCTGCGCCGCGCGGGCGCGATCGAGCTGGGCCCGGTGCGCGTCGACCTCGAGGCCCGCGCGGTGTCCGTCGACGGCCGCGCGGTGGAGCTCACGCGGGTGGAGTTCGACCTGCTCGTCGCGCTCGCGCAGCGCCCGGGGCGCGCGGTGACCCGCCGGTGGCTCGTCGAGAACGTGCTCGACCCCGACCGCGAGGGCACCGAGCGCACCCTCGACGTGCACATGTCGCGGCTGCGCAAGAAGCTCGGGGCGTGCGGGGTGATCGCGACGGTGTGGGGCGTCGGCTACCGCGTCGGCGCCGAGGGCGGCGCGTGAACCTCCGGCTGCGCCTCGGGCTCACCACGCTGGCGATCGTCGCCCCGCTCGCGCTCGGCGCCGTCTGGGCGCGGCGCGACATGCCCCGTCCGCCGGCGGGCCTGCGCCGCGGGCCGCCGCCCCTCCTGCCGGCGCTGGCGGTGCTCGCGGTGATGCAGCTCGCGCTCGGACCCGTGGTGGGGCGCATCCGGCGGCTCACCGGGGCGGTGCGGCGGTCGGCGGGCGAGGGCTACGCGCGGCCCGTCGCGGTCGAGGGGGACGACGAGGTGGCCGACCTCGCGCGCGCCTTCAACGACGCCGCCGACGAGGTGCGCGGGCAGGTCGCGCGGCAGGAGCAGCGCGAGCGCACGCTGCGGGAGTTCCTGGAGAACACCACGCACGACATCGCGATCCCGCTGACGGTGTTGCAGGGCCACCTCGCGGCGCTGCGGCAGGCGGTGAAGCGGGGCGAGGCGGTCACGGCGGAGGCCGTGGGCGCGGCGATGGACGAGGCGCACTACCTGGCGTCGCTGACGCACAACCTGACGGCGGCGGCGCGGCTGGAGTCGGCGCCGGGTCTGGAGCGCGGCCCGGTGGAGCTCGGCGGCGTGGTGGCGCGGGCGGTGGCGCGGCACCGCCCGTCGGCGACGCAGCACGGGGTGGCGGTGGAGAGCGGGGTGCCGCCGGAGCCCCTGTGGGTCGACGGCGACGTGACGCTCATCGAGCAGGCGCTGAGCAACGCGGTGCACAACGCCGTGCGGTACAACCGCGAGGGCGGGCACGTGGCGGTGCTCCTGGAGGGCGACGGCCCCGGCGGGTTCAGGCTGCGGGTGATCGACGACGGGCCGGGGATGAGCGCGGACGAGCTCGCGGGCCTAGGGCGGCGGCGCGCGCGGGGCGACGACGCGCGGGCGCGGCACCCCGACGGGCGCGGCCTCGGGCTCGACATCGCGCGGCGGGTGACCGAAGCCCACGGCTGGACGATGGTGCTGGCGCCGAGCGAGTACGGCGGGCTCGAGGTGCGCTTCGCGGGGTCGACGCCCGACGGCACATGAGTCGCGCCCGGAGATGCTCCTCCCGTCCGCGATCGCCGATCGTTTCTTGACGCGTACCGACCGGTTGGTATGTTGCACCTCCGATGGCTGCCCGCCCGCAATCCTCGACCGTGCGGCCCGTCCGCGGCGACGCCCGCGTGGCGTTGCTCGAGGCCGCGCTCGCGCTCGTGCGCAAGCAGGGCTGGGCCGCGACGAGCATCGACCAGCTCTGCAGGACGGTGGGCGTGACGAAGGGCGCGTTCTTTCATCACTTCGCCTCGAAGGAGGCACTCGGCGTCGCGGCCGCGCATTATTGGGACACGTTCACGGCGCCGCTCTTCGCGAGTGCGAAGTATCACCAGCACGCCGACCCGCTCGATCGCATCTACGGCTACCTCGACTTCCGCGGGTCGATCGCCGGCGGGCCCCTGGAGGACTTCACCTGCTTCGTCGGCACGACGGTGCAGGAGACCTTCGCCACCTCCGACGCCATTCGCGCGGCCTGCGGGGAGACGATCCGCGCGCACGCCGAGCGCCTCGAAGGGGACTTCCGCGCGGCGATCGCGCTGTACCCGCCGCGCACCAGGGTCACCGCGGCGAACCTCGCCCGCTACACCCAGACGGTGATCCAGGGCGGCTTCGTGTTGTCGAAGGCGCAGGGGACCAACGCGCCGCTGCTCGAAGCGCTGGCGCACCTCAAGCAATACCTGTCGTTCCTGTTCGAGAAACCGCTGAAGAAGGAGACGTCTCATGGCAAACGCCGCCGGTAGTTTCATCTGGTATGAGTTGATGACCACGGACGCCAACGCGGCCGCGACGTTCTACGGCGCCGTCGTCGGCTGGACGATCGCGGCTCGATCCGAGGCGCCGCCGGGGGCCCAGGACTACCGCATGATCGGGCGCGGCGACGGCGGCAACGCGGGCGGCGTGCTGCAGCTCACGCCGGAGATGCAGGCGGGCGGGGCGCGTCCGTTGTGGCTCGGTTATCTCCACACGACGGACGTGGACGCTACCGTCCGGGCGATCGAAGCCGACGGCGGAAAGTCGATGATGCGGGCGAAGTTGCCAGTCGGCGAGATCGCGATGCTGACCGACCCGATGGGCGCGCCCTTCTATGTGATGAAGCCGGTGCCGCCGCCGGGCAAGGAGGACGCGACCAGCGACGTGTTCGACCCGAAGGCCGCGCAGCGCGTGCGCTGGAACGAGCTCGCGAGCGCGGACCTGGCGCGCGCGAAGCGGTTCTACGCGGCGCACTTCGGCTTCGAGTTCAACGAGGTGATGAACATGGGCGCGATGGGCGACTATTGCTTCATCGACCACGCGGGCGTGCGTCTCGGCGCCATCATGCAGAAGCCGGCGGAGAGCCCCATCGGCACCTGGCTGTTCTATTTCGGCGTCGACTCGGTCGCCGCGGCGAAGCGGGCGATCGAGGAGGGCGGGGGCAAGGTGATGATGGGTCCGCACGAGGTCCCGGGCGGCGGCTGGATCGTCGTCGCCACCGACCCGCAGGGGGCGCCGTTCGGGGTCGTCGGGCCGCAAGGTACGTGAACCGCGCCGACCCTTCGGCGCCAACCACTCATGGAGGAAAGACCAATGACCACTTCAACCAACAAGTCTGCGCCCGGCGTCACGCTCTGTCTCTGGTACGACGGCACCGCGGAGGAGGCGGCGAACTTCTACGCCAGCACCTTCCCTGACAGCCGCGTGCGCGGCGTGATGCGCGCGCCGGGCGACTACCCGGACGGCAAGCAGGGCAACGTGCTCGTCGTCGAGTTCACGGTGCTCGGCATCGACTGTATGGGGCTCAACGGCGGGCCGCAGTTCAAGCACACCGAGGCGTTCTCCTTCCAGATCGGGACGCGGGACCAGGCCGAGACGGATCGCTACTGGGACGCCATCGTGAAGAACGGCGGGCAGGAGAGCGACTGCGGCTGGTGCAAGGACAAGTGGGGCCTGTCGTGGCAGATCACGCCGACCGTGCTGACTGCGGCGATGGCGGGCGCCGACCGCGCCGCCGCGAAGCGCGCGTTCGAGGCGATGATGACGATGAAGAAGATCGACGTCGCGACCATCGAGAGGGCGGTCGCGGGGCGCTGACGGCTGGCGGGAGTAGACCTCACCCGCGCTGCCGCGCCGCCCTCTCCATGAATGGAGAGGGCTGACGGGAAACGCTCGCGTTTCAG
>JAQBQI010000746.1 GCA_028287085.1 Myxococcaceae bacterium | reverse complement strand
GCTCGCGCGCCGTCGGCGGGGCGTCGGGCTCGCGCGCGGGGTTGCCGGGCGACGGGGGCATCGGGCGCGGCGGCGCCTGGCGGAGCGACGGGGAGAGGCGGTCCCAGATCTCGTTGCCGAGGGCGGTGATCTCCTCGATGCGGTCGAACTCCCACGACTGCGTGACCGCCGTGGTGCCGTCGGCGCCGCGCATCACCTTCAACTGGAGGCGGTACCCGCGGTTGGGCCGGCGCTCGAGGAAGCCGGTCACCACCGACTCGAGGCGCAGCTCGCGCGCGACCGACACCACCGCCGCCTCGTCGGCCTGGCCACCGACGCCCAGGCGCTCGGCGCTGCTGTTGTAGTCGCCGAGCGCGCAGAGCTCGATCTCCCCGACGTGGTCGCTGAAGACGCTCGCCACCATGCCGCGGGTGATGGCCGACCGCTCGCCCGTGAAGGGCCCCACCGCCACGCGCGGCGCGCGGGTCTGCTGGGCGCGCAGCTCCGCCGGTGCCGACAGCGCCGCCACCACTCCGACCACCGCGCTCGCCGACCAAGGCCTCATCGCGGCGCACGCTAACACCCGCCCCGCTCGCGACGGAACCACTCACGCACCCCGCGACGCCTTCTCCGCGAGGCCCGACACCCCGCGGCGCTTCGCCAGCGTCGCGAGCACCGCGCGCCACGGCACCGCCCGCGACACCAGGCCCACCAGCGCGTGAAAGACTACGTCCGCCGCCTCGGCGGCCACCCGGTCGTCCCCTTCGCCCTCGACCGCGCGCGCGAGCTCGTCGGCCTCCTCGCGCAGCTTCTCGCCGATGCGCCGCGCCCCCGCGTCGAGCAGCTGCCGGGTGTACGAGCGGCCCGACGCCTCAGGCTCGCGGCGCCGCGCGTCCAGGGTCGCCCAGAGCGCGTCGACCTCGGCGAGCGGGCGGGCGCCGTCGGTCCAGCGCTCGCCGCGCCAGGCGCGGGAGAAGCACGAGGGGGCGCCGGTGTGGCAGGTGGGGCCCGCGGGCTCGACCCGCAGCAGCACGCAGTCGCCGTCGCAGTCGAGCAGCACCTCGACGACCCCCAGCGTGTGGCCGCTGGTCTCGCCCTTCACCCACGGGGCGCCGCGCGAGCGCGACCAGAAGGTCGCGAGCCCGGTGCGCACCGTCGCCTCGAGCGCGTCGCGGTCCATGTACGCGAGCATGCGAACCTCGCCGGTGAGGGCGTCCTGCGCGATGGCGGGCACCAGCCCCCGCGCGTCGAAGGTCACCGCGCGGAGCAGTTCGGCAGGGTCGGTGGTCGGCATCGCCGCGGTTGTACCGCAGCGGCGGGGCCCTCAGGGGTCGTGGCGCCGGGCCCGCGGCGCGGCGTCGGCCTCCCACGCGGACTCGTCGGGCCACGCCGGGGCGGCGGTCTCCGTCGCGGGGCCGAGGTCGACGCGCACCCCCGTCATCGCCGCGGGCGGCGCGTAGGCCGGCTGCTGCGCGAAGGGCTCGGCGCGCGGCACCACCGGGCCGAGCGCCACGATGCGGTTGATCGCCTGCTGCATCTGCACGACGGTGAAGATCCAGAGCACGGGCACGAGGAAGATCACGCTGCTGATGGCGCTCGCGACGACGAGGCCCTGCGACACCATCGGCGCCTCGCCGCGCAGGCGCAGCTGGAGGTTGATGCGGTCGGCGAGGCGGGTGGGGAAGGCGAACATCCAATACAGGTTGAAGTAAGGCACCAGGAAGAGGCCGACCGCCTTCCCCGGCGACGGATCGTCCGCCTCGACGACGGGCAGGCGGCCGCCCTGCCCCGCGTAGTAGACGATCGAGAAGATCCCGAAGGTGAGGACGTGCAGGAGCACCGCGAGCCAGACCGGGAAGTGCTCGAGGCCGTTGGCCCCGAGGGCGACGCGCTCGGCCTCGGTCAGCGCGAGGGGCGGGTTGCGGTAGAGGCCGCGCGCCCCGAGCGGCGCGGTGATCGGGACGCTGCCGGCGATGGCCGATCGGAGCGCCCCGTTCTCCGCGCGCAGCCGCTCGACCTCGTGGCGGAGGTCCTCGTTCTGCAGGGCCATGGCCTGCTGGTCGTCGCGAAACACGGCCCACCATAGCGCACCGCGGGGCCATGCTAGCGTCACCGACCCCGACGATGAATCCACGCGCCCTGCCCCGCACTTTTCGCCTCGCCTCCCTGGTCTTCGCCCTCACGCTCGCGGGCTGTGCGACGGGCGAAGGCGACACCGGCGACGAGGACTCCGGCTCCGCGGCCGCGGACGTTCCGGTCGTGTCGACGCCCGACGTGCCGACCTTCGACGTGGTGAGCCCCTTCGACGACGTCGGTCAGGTCGACAGCGGCGTCGTCGCCGTCGACGCGGGCGCCAAGGACACGGGCACTCCCCCCGAAGACGTCGGCACCGAGCCCGTCGACGTCGGCGGGGGCACGGTGGACGTCGGCACCCCCCCGGTCGACGTCGGTACTCCACCCGTCGACGCCGGGTCGCGTGACACTGGTCCGACCGACGTGGGAACGCCCGACGTCGGCGGCTGCGCGACCGGCGAATACGCCTGCGGCGGAGGCTGCGTCGACCTGCTCCGCGACGCGCGCAACTGCGGCACCTGCGGTCACGCCTGCGGCGAGGTCGAGGCGTGCAGCGGCGGCACCTGCACCGCGTCCTGCGCGGCGCCGCGGATGTTGTGCGGCTCGGGCGCCGACACGCGCTGCGTCGACGTGCGCACCGACGCCGCGAACTGCGGGCGCTGCGGGATGGCGTGCGCCACGGGGAGCGCCTGCAACGCCGGGGCGTGCGCGGCCGCGACCTGCATGGTCACGGCGTCGAACTGCGACGCCAACACCGCCAACGGCTGCGAGGTGCTCCACGGCACGGCGCTCAACACCTGCCCCGCGGCCGAGAACCTCGGCGCCTTCTGCGGCGACACGGCGTGCGGGCTCTTCTGCCCGAGCCGGGGGTTGCAGACCGTTGCGACGCGCACCGGCAACCGCTCGCGCTGGTTTCGCGGGCGCCTCAACGAGTGCTCCAGCTGCTTCGCGGCGCTCAACGCGACGCTCACGCTCACCGTGCCGGCGGGCGTCGACTACGACCTCTTCGTCTACAGCGCGTGCGGCCGGCTCATCGGCAGCTCGGAGGCGGCGGCGGGCATGACCGACCAGTACACGCTCACCGGCGGCGGCTCGCCCGGGAGCGACAGTGCCGACTTCTACGTCGAGGTGCGCTGGTACTCGGGCGCGTCGTGCATGCCGTGGACGTTGACCTTCCGCGCGCGCTCGAACAGCGCGACTTCGTGCTGAACGGCGCGCGGCGCGTCAGCTACTGCGCTTGACGCGGAGCGCAGCGCGCCGATACCCTTTTGAATCGTCCTCAATGGCTGACCCGAAGGATCACCCCGAGCTGCACAACGAGGCTGCGTGGCAGGTGCAGACCCAGGTGCTGCGCGCTGATCCCGGCCTCGCCCAGCACACCGGCGGCTCTGACTGCCTCGTGGTGATCTACACCCGCGAGGGGCGCGGCCCGCTCGGCAAGCGCATCCAGCTCGACGGCCCGGTGCAGGAGCTCACCATCGGGCGCGACGTGCAGAACTCCCTGGTGCTGGAATTCGAGGGCGTCTCGCGCAAGCACGCGCGCCTCGTCAAGCGCGACGGCGCCTGGTGGGTGCACGACAACAACTCCACCAACGGCACCTACGTCAACGACGTGCTCACCCGCGAGACGCCGCTGCGCAACGGCGACCGGGTGAAGGTCGGCGACGTCATCCTCAAGTACCTCTCCGCGGGCGACCTCGAGTCGGAGTTCATCGAGACCATCTCGCAGATGATGGTCACCGACGGGCTCACCCAGGCCGCCAACAAGCGCCACCTCACCGAGAAGATCACCGACGAGCTCAACCGCTCGCTGCGCCACGGCCGGCCCCTCTCGCTGATCATGTTCGACGTCGACCACTTCAAGAAGGTCAACGACACCTACGGCCACGTCGCGGGCGACGTCGTGCTCAAGGAGATCGCGTCGCTCGTGCGCAGCCGCGTGCGCCGCAACGAGGTCTTCGGCCGCTACGGCGGCGAGGAGTTCGCGCTGCTGCTCCCCGAGACCACCCTCCAGGGGGCGGTCACCCTCGCCCAGGAGCTGTGCGTGCTCGTCGCCTCGCAGCCCTTCCTCTTCGACCGCACCCGCATCCCCGTCACCATCTCCCTCGGCGTCGCGCAGTGGAACCCCGCCGTCCGCACCACGGATGACTTCATCCGCGCGGCCGACGCCAAGCTCTTCCAGGCGAAGCGCGGTGGCCGCAACCGCGTCTGCGCCTGATTGCCTACAAACACCTCTTTTCCCCGGGCACTTCAGCTCCCCACCGCGGCGGTCGATAGACCCCGCTGAGAGCCCGCCGAGGCGCCCGCCCGACCGCCGTCACCCTTCGACGGCGGAGGCGCGCGCCGGCCGCGCGCGGGCCGGGAGACTTCCATGGTGACCCTTCGTGGGGCGGCTGCCCTGTGCGCGTGCGTGTTGCTCGGCGCGACTTCCGCCGAGGCGGTTCCGCGGCGGGCCCGGCGCGCGCCCCGCGACCGCTTCGGCTCGACCCTGCTCGTCGGCTTCTCCAACGGCGTCGGCACCCCGCGCGGCGTGCTCGGCACCTTCGTCGAGTTTCGCCCCTGGGCGGCCGTCGGCGTCGCGGTCGGCGCCGGCCTCGGCGGCACCTTCGGCGGCTCGGTCGACGGCACCCTCCTCGTGTCGCCCTTCGGCGGGCGCGCGTGGCGCTTCGACCTCACGGCCTCGTACTCCCGCAACTACTCGTACGTCCGCCTCGCGCTGCCGGGCGGGCCCTCGCTCCCGATGCAGTCCGACTGGGTCTCCGCCGGCGCCGCGGTCGAGTTTCGCAACCAGCGCGGGGTGATGCTGCGCCTCAACGGCGGGCGCACCTTCCTGCGCGACACCAGCGCCTACGGGGTGCTCGGCCCCTCCGAGGTCAGCGCCATGCAGAACTACGTGCCCCACATCCCCGGGAGCAACCCCGTCGACGCCGTCTCCAGCGCCCTCCGCGGCGAGGACTTCGCGGTCTGGTACGCCAGCGTCGAGGTCGGCTTCTCGTTCTCGCTGTAGTCGCGCCGCGGCGACGACGCGGCCGAGTTGGGCTACCCTCCCGCGCCCCCGGAGGTCATCGCCCATGTCCAACATCTTCGCCGACAATTCCCGCAGCATCGGCCACACGCCGCTGGTCAAGATCAACCGCCTCGCCCAGGGCGCGCACGCCACCGTGCTGGCCAAGATCGAAGGCCGCAACCCCGCCTACTCCGTGAAGTGCCGCATCGGCGCCGCCATGGTCTGGGACGCCGAGGACCGCGGCGTGCTCAAGCCCGGCATGGTCATCGTCGAGGCGACCAGCGGCAACACCGGCATCGCCCTCGCCTACGCCGCCGCCGCGCGCGGGTACAAGTGCGTGCTCACGATGCCCGAGACCATGACCATCGAGCGTCGCAAGGTGCTCACGGCCTTCGGCGCCACCCTCGTGCTCACGCCCGGCGCGCAGGGGATGAAGGGCGCCATCGCCAAGGCCGAGGCGCTCGCCGCCGCCGAGCCCGACACCTACGTGCTCATGCGCCAGTTCGAGAACCCCGCCAACCCCGCCATCCACGAGCGCACCACCGGCCCCGAGATCTGGGACGACACCGACGGCCTCGTCGACATCCTCGTGTCGGGCGTCGGCACCGGCGGCACCATCACCGGCGTCTCGCGCTACATCAAGAACACCCGCGGCAAGGCCATCCTCTCGGTGGCCGTCGAGCCCGTGCACTCGCCGGTGATCTCGCAGACCATGGCGGGCGAGGCGCTCGTGCCGGGGCCGCACAAGATCCAGGGGCTGGGCGCGGGCTTCGTGCCGAAGAACCTCGACCTCTCGATCGTCGACCGCGTCGAGAAGGTCACCAACGAGGAGTCGATCGCGATGGCGCGGCGGCTCGCCAGCGAGGAGGGCATCCTCAGCGGCATCTCGTGCGGCGCGGCCATGGTCGCGGCGCTGCGCCTCGCGCACGACCCGGCCAACGCGGGCAAGACCATCGTGGTGGTGCTCCCCGACGCGGGCGAGCGCTACCTCACCGGCGCGCTCTTCGAGGGCATGTTCGAGGGCGTGGAGAAGGCCGTCGCGCAATGAGCGAGGCGGCCGGCGGTCTCGACGGCGTCGTCGACGCGCTGCTCGCCAGCTACCGCGAGGACCCTCGCGGGCAGCGCATCGGGCGGCGCTTCCTCCCGTCGCGCGAGGCCATCATCGGGGTGGCGCGCCTCTTCTTCGAGGTGTTCTACCCCGGCTACTACGGCCGGCAGGACCTCACCGCGGAGACGCTGCGCTACCACCTCGGCGGCCTGCTCTCGAGCCTGCGCGAGAAGCTCGCCCACCAGATCGAGCAGTGCCTCTGCTTCACCGCGGAGTCCGAGGGCCTGCCCGAAGACCTCCCCGGCTGCGGCGAGCACGCGGGCAAGCTCGCCGACCGCCTGCTCGCGCGCCTGCCCGACCTGCGCGCGACGCTGCTCGTCGACGTGCAGGCCGCCATGGACGGCGACCCGGCGGCGTCGAGCCTCGACGAGATCATCCTCTCGTACCCGGGCCTGCTCGCCGTCACCGTGCACCGCGTGGCGCACGAGCTGTGGCTCATGGGCGTCCCGCTGATGCCGCGCATCATGTCGGAGTGGGCCCACGCCCAGAGCGGCGCCGACATCCACCCGGGCGCCACCATCGGCCCGCGCTTCTTCATCGACCACGCGACGGGCGTGGTCGTCGGCGAGACCAGCCAGCTCGGCACCGACGTGAAGATGTACCAGGGCGTCACCCTCGGCGCGCTCTCGCACCCGCGCGACGAGAACGGGCGCGTCATCCGCAACACCAAGCGCCACCCCACCGTCGAGGACGGCGTCACGCTCTACGCCAACGCCACCGTGCTCGGCGGCGCCACCGTCGTCGGCGCCGGCAGCGTGCTCGGCGGCTCGGTCTTCGTCACCCGCAGCGTGCCGCCCGGCTCGCGCGTCGCGATGAAGCCCCCCGAGCTGCGCGTGCAGCCGCCCGGCGGCGGGCGCAGCGCCCCGCTGCTCAGCACCTCGCTCCCCGACAACCTCCCCGACTTCGAGATCTGACCCCCCGGCGCCGCGCTCAGCGCGCGAGGCGGCGGTGCTCGACCATCAGACAACGGTCTTGAACCACGTCGATGCCGGCGGCGCGCAGCGCGTCGCAGAAGGCCGCGTGGCGGATGCCGCTCTGCAACCACACCGCGCGCGGCTTGGCGGCCAGCAGGTCGTCGAGGTGCGCCGTGAGGTCGTCGGGGCGGCGGAAGACGTCGACGAGCTCGACGCCCCCGGGGATCGCCGCGACCGTGCGGAACACCGGGCGCCCGAGGATGCTCGTCGCCTCGGGGTAGTAGACCGGCACCGGCACCACCTCGACGCCCGCGCCCGCGAGATACGCGGGCACGTAATACGCGGGCTGGCTGGACTGGGCTTCGGTCTTGATGCCGAGCACCGCGACGCGCTGGAGGGGGGCGAGGAGCGCGCGGAGCTCGGCCTCGGTGGTGAGCTCGCGGCCGGGGGATGGGGTGTTCATGGGACCCTCCATAGGGCCGTGGCGGTCAGATGCGGGGGATGTCCTGGATCTTGAGCAGGCGCTCCAACCACAGGCTGGAGAGCTTCTCCTGCATCCCCGACTGCTTGAGGCGGTCGTTGAGGAAGGGGAAGTCCACGCGGTCGAGCTCCTGGTCCTGGTTGAAGCAGGTGAAGACCACCGAGACCTTGCCGGTGACGGGGTCGATGTGGCGCTGGAGGCACTGCGCGCAGATCTCCTTCATCATGCATTGCATCGGCGAGTTGATGCTCCCGATCGCGAGGTGCCCGGGCTTCAGGTAGGGCTTCAGGATCTCGTGCCGCGCGGCCTTCACCGCGGCCATCATGCGGTCGCTGCCGATGGCGATGAGGCGCTCGCACCGGGCGAGGTCGATGCCCTGCGGGCCGAGCTCGCCGCGCGCGTAGGCGATCATCGCCTGCACCATGTTGCCCACGAAGGAGCGGTCCTGCGGGCGGCGCGCGGGGATCGCGGGGCCGACGTCGGAGGTCCAGATGATCTGGTCGGCGGAGGCCTCGATGTCGTCGACGCGGAACAGGTCGCTCGGGTTCTTGTAGCCCGCGAAGTAGATCACCTGGTTGCCGTTGGCCCGCAGCGCCTTGCCGATCGAGAACAGCACCGCGTTGCCCAGGCCGCCGCCGCAGAGCACCACGCGCTCGTTGCGCGGGATCTCCGTCGGCGCCCCGGTCGGGCCCATCACCACCACGGGCTCGCCCACGCGCAGCGCCGCGATGAGCTTCGAGCTCGCGCCCATCTCCAGCGCGATCATCGAGAGCAGGCCCTTCTCCGGGTCGGTCCACGCGCCGGTCATCGCGAGGCCCTCCATCGCGAGGCGGGTGCCGTCGACCACGTACGAGTACATCTCGAAGTTCTGGAGCCGGTAGAACTGCCCCGGGTTGAACTTCCGCGACGCGAGCGGCGCGCGCACCACCACCTCGACGATCGTCGACGTGAGCCGCCGCACCTCGTGCACCACCGCCAGGAGCTGGTCGTCGAGGCGAGCCTTCGTCATCATCCACGCCGCGTCGCGGGTGGGCTGCTCGTGCGGGTCGAGCGCGGCGAGCTCGCGCGCGAAGGCCTTCACGACGTGGCCGTAGCCGTCGCGCGCGCTGGCCATCGCCTTGACCACCGAGCCCGCGTAGACCGGGTGGTTGTCGCCGTAGAAGCTCACCACCTGCCCGTCGGGCCCGACGTGCGAGGTGAAGAAGCCCGTCGCGTCGGGCGTCGCGCGCATCACCCCGTCGGCGCCGCGCTCGACCCGGTGCTGCTCGAAGGCCTTGGTCTTCGCGTTCATCACGAAGGCGCCCGGCAGCTCGCGCTCGTAGGTCACGTTGGGCGCCGTGCCCGCCGCGATGCAGACCGTGCGGGCGGGCAGCTCGACGACCTCGCCGCTCGCCGCCAGCTTGCCGTCCTTCATCACCATGCGGTCGAAGCGCATCGCCTTCACCGCGCCGTACTGGTCGGGCACCGCCTCCTTGGGCGAGAGCTGCTCGACGAAGGTCACGCCCTCCTCCAGGAACTTCTCGATCTCCTCGTGGTTGAGCCGGTACGCCGGGGAGTCGTTGATGGTGCGCCGGTACGCGAGCGACACGCCGCCCCACGCGTCGAGCAGCGCGTTGAAGCGCGGCTCGCGGCCCTCCGCCTTGGCCCGCGCCCGCTCCTCGCGGATGAGCTTCCCGTGCGCCACCTGCTCGCGGAGGATCTCCAGCTCCTCGGGGGTGTACGCGCGCACCGCGGCGGCCTCGCCGAGCTCGCGGGCCAGCGTCTCGTGGCGCTCGAGCACCTTCTCGACCTGCACCACGTAGTAGGCGCGCAGCTCGGTGGCGGTGTCGATGCCGGTGAGCCCGCCGCCGATCACGATGGCCGGCAGCCGCACCGGGAGGTTGGCCAGCGCGCTGCGCTTATAGGCGCCGGTAAGCTGGAGGGCCATGAGGAAGTCCGACGCCTGCCGGATGCCGCGGATGAGCCCGTTGGGGATGTCGACCAGCGTGGGCTTGCCCGCGCCCGCGGCGATGGCGACGTGGTGGAAGCCGAGCTGCCACGCGTCGTCGAGGTCGATGGTGCCGCCGAAGCGGATGCCGCCGTAGATCGCGAGGTGCTCGCGGCGCGCGAGCGACACGTACACGAGCGTGAGGAAGTTCTTGTCCCAGCGGACCGTGATGCCGTACTCGCTCACGCCGCCGAAGCCGAGCAGCACGCGGTCTTGCAGCTCGACGTACTGCGTGCGGAAGTCTTCGAGCGGCTCGGTGAGCAGCGACGGCGGCAGCGGCTCGATCTTCAGTCCGTCGATGCCCGCGACGCCGAAGCCCTCGTTCCAGAGGTAGTGCGCGAGGGTGTAGCCGGCCGGGCCGAGGCCCACCACCAGCACGTTCTTGCCGTTGTACGGGAGCGCGTAGGGGCGGCGCGCGCGCAGCGGGTTCCAGCGCGTGAGCAGGTCGTAGATCTCGAAGCCCCACGGCAGCCCGAGCACGTCCGTCAGGATCGAGGTCTCGATCTGCGGGATGTTCACGGGCTCCTGCTTCTGGAAGATGCAGGCCTTCATGCAGTCGTTGCAGATGCGGTGGCCCGTGCCCGGCACCATCGGGTTGTCGACCATGATGACGGCGAGCGCCGCGAGCACCTTGCCGCCCTGCTTGAGCAGGTGCGCCTCGGAGATCTTCTCGTCGAGGGGGCAGCCCGTGAGGGGGATGCCCAGGGCGTTGGCCTTGAGCGAGCCGTCCTTGTTGTGCATGCCCTTGGAGCAGCTGTCCTTGCCGCGGTCGTGGCAGTACAGGCAGTAGTCGACCTCGTTCATCACCCCGCGCAGGTCGGCGCGGCGGTCGGTGAGCGCGAAGCCGTCGCGCTCGCGGCGGGCGTGGGCGCCGATGATCGCCTCGGGCAGCTCGGGCTTCGCGCGCAGCAGCGGCACGAGGTGCTGCGGGTCGAGGGTCTTCGGGAGCCGCAGCGAGACCCAGTGGTGGTCGTAGTCGTGGTCGACCATGCGCAGGAGGCACCAGCGGTCGACGAGGTCGAGCACCGAGGCGTAGAGCGCGACGGCGTCGGCCTCGGCGGCGATCTCGGCGGGCAGGTGGGTGAGCCCGGCGGACAGCTGCGGGTGCTCCTGCGCGGAGGTGAGGAGCGTGCGGGCGCGGAGGAGGTCGTCGGCCGTCGCCACCACGCCGCCGCGCGCCATCGCCTTGCGAAAAAGCTCCTCGGCGTGCAGGAGCGGGAGCACGGCGAGGGCGACCTCGCGCTCGTCGTTCCACTGGTCGGGGAGGTCGGTGACGAGGCAGAGGGCGGCGCGGGCGGCGGCGTCGAGGTGCGCGCGCTGCTCGCGCGAGAGGCCCTCGATCTCGGCGCGCTTGCGGCGCGCGGTGCGCTTCTTCACGAACTCGCGCTTGAAGTCGAAGATCACCTTCTCGCGCGCGATGTCGCCCGCCACGTCGCCGACCTGCGCCTCGATGTCGAAGAGCCGCGCGAGGAAGGCCGACACCACCGGCGCGACCGCCACCAGCACCTCGGAGACCTCCTCGGGGCTGGTGCCCTCGCCGCCGTGGGCGCGGTAGGCCACGAAGCGATCCCACATCGCGGGGTCGAGGAGCGCGCGCGCCTGCTCGTCGAAGGCGTCCATCAGCCGCGGGAGCTGGGCCACGTCGCGGAGGTCTTCGTAGCTGAACCCGCTGATGCCCGCGCTGAAGCTGCGCGGCGTCGGCGGAACGGTGTCGCGGTCGATGACCCGGTCGGAAAGCGTGGCGGTGAAGGCGATGTTCATCGAAGAAAGTCTCCTCGGGGGGATCTCGCGGGCGCTCTATCACAGATCAACCGTGATCGCTCCGACCCTGAAAACCACGCAAAGAGTGCAGTGTGTCGGGGACGTCGCGCCCGACGGCAGGGGGGCACGCGCGGCGTCGCAGACATGGGCCCCGCGGCCCCCGCCGGTCAACCGCTGCTACCCTGCGCGCGTGATCCACCTCCGCCGACTCGCCCTCGCCTGCTGGGCCCTGTCGGCCGGCTGCCGCAGCCCCGCGACGGTCGACGCCCCCGACGCCGCGGCCCCCGACGTCGCGCCCGACGACGCCCCCGAGGCCGCGGTCGAGGCCGCGGTCGACGCCCCGTCCACGAGCGACCCGTCGCGGCTGCGC
>JAQBQI010000713.1 GCA_028287085.1 Myxococcaceae bacterium | reverse complement strand
GGGGCGGCCGGGGCCTTGCCGCGGAGCGCGCGCACGGCGGCGGTGGCGGCGGCGGTGGCGGCCTCGATGGGGGCGCCGTCGAGCACCGAGTCGAGGCGGGCGACGACGTCGTCGTCGAGGGTCTCGCGGGCGGCGGTGTACGCCGGGACGTGGCCGGTGAACTCGAGCCAGTCGAGGGCCGGGACGAGGCCGCGCACCGCGTGGACGCCGTCGCGGCGGTCGAGGAGGGTCTCCAGGTGCCAGGCCACGAGGGCGGCGAGCAGGGCGCGCTCGGCGGCGTTGCGGGCGCCCCCGCGGACGATCTCGAGCGGGCGGCCGGTGGGGGTGGCGCCGTCTTCGACCTTGAGCTTGAGCGCGGCGACGCGGGCGTCGACGAAGGCGGCCGAGGCGGCGGGCGCGCGGTGCTGGGCCTGGTCGACGAGGGCGTCGGTGACGGCCTCGGCGACGCGGTTGATGCGGTCGTCGTCGGGGGTGTGCTTGAGCTCCTCGGCGGCGGCGCGGAGGGCTTCGGACGACAGACTGGGCTCGGCCATGGCGCGCGGACCTTAGTCAACGCGCCCCGCGGATACAACCGCCCGGCCGCGCTCTTACAGGGGCCGCGGGGTGAGGGTGACGCGGCCCCGGTCGATGATGGTGCCGTCGAGGCGGTAGGGGGTGACCTCGAGGCGGGTCATGGTGGCGTGCACGCGGAGGTAGTTCACGACGCTCTCGTAGTAGGCCGACCACGCGCGGGCGGTGCCGTCGGCCAGCTCGTAGAGCTCGGCGCCCGCGCCGGCGGCGACGATGTAGCGCACGCCGCGCCGGCCGCTGACCTCCTGGCCGCGGCCGTCGAGCTCCTTGCTCAGCTCGAAGTCGTGCTCGTGGCCGTTGAGCACGAGGTCGACGCCGTACTCGTCGAAGACGGGCCCCCAGGTCTCGCGCACGAAGATGGTGTCGGTGGTCGACGAGTGCCGCGACGAGCCGAAGCAGGGCTTGTGGTGCACCGCGACGATGAAGGGGACGCGCGCGCGATTCGAGCGGGCGCGCCCGAGGTCGGCGCGCATCCAGGTGAGCTGGGTGCCCGCGACGTTGCCGGTGTAGTCGCCGCGCAGCGGGGTGTCGTTGAGGAAGACGAAGTGCACCGGGCCGTAGTCGAAGGAGAAGTAGAGCTCGCTCTGCTCGGGCGCCGCCGCCTGCGGCTGCGCGAACTGCATGAGGTAGTTGATCGCGAGCGCGTCGTGGTTGCCGTGCACCATCACGAAGGGCATCGCCGACTGCGCGCTCGTCGCGCCCGCGAACCACTGCTGCCAGGCGCCCTGGAGGGTCCCGAGCAGCACGGCGTCGCCGGTGAAGACCTCGAAGTCGGGCGGCTGCGCGCCGCCGGCGACGGCGTCCTGCACCTGGCGCCAGACCGCGAGGTTGTCGCGCGAGTCGCCCGACACGGCGAAGTTCACGTCGTAGTCGCTGCGGCCCGGCGCGGGGCCCGTCTTGAAGCGCTGCACGGCGCTCCAGTGGCCCTCCCCGCCCACCCGGTAGTGGTAGGTGGTGTCGGGCATCAGACCGCAGACGTGGGTCTCGTGGATGGTCACCTGCGCGGTGCCCGTTCCGCCCGTGCTGACGCTGCCGACGGCGGTCTGATCGAGGGCCGTCGGGCTGGTGCCGTACTGCACCACGGTGGCGCGCGTCTGGCTGTCGGTGCGCCACACGAAGGCGACCGTGCTCGACGGGTCGGCGGGCCACGACGTGTGCACGTCGGCGGGCTCGGCCATCGGACCGAACACCGCGCGGTCGCCGAGCACGTTGTTGATGGTGCCGGCGAGCGAGCTGACCGTGTGCATGCAGCCGGCGGGCGTGTACGCGAGCGGGCGGCGCTCGTCGTCGACGGAGGCGGCGCCGTCCGACGGCGCGACGGCGGCGTCGGTGGACGAGAGCGGGGGCAGCACGTCCTGGCACGAGGCGACGAGCGCGAGCGCGGCGAGCAGGGGGAAGGAGGGGCGCACGGTGGTCCTCGCGGGGGTCAGAACGACCCGGTGAGCAGGAGGGTGAAGAGGTCGTTGGCGACGACGCCGCTGCCGACGCGCGGGTCGTTGGCGACGCCGCGGTGCTCGGTGTTGATCGTGTACTGGGCCTGCACCTTGAAGCCGTGCCCGAGCTGGTACCAGTTGAGCCCGAAGGTGTAGGCGCGGGCGAACATGAAGTCGCGGTAGACCTCGCGCGACTGCGAGCCCGGCAGGCGCTGGCCGCACTCCGCCCCCGCGCTCACGGTGTAGCAATTCGAGGGGTCGAAGCTCTGCGCGCGGGCCACCACCTCGAGGTGGTTGCGCAGCGCGGGCACCGGCAGGAAGTACCCCGCCTGCAAGAGCCACCCGAGCGACTGCGTGCTCGGCGCCGAGGTGGTGTCGGTCTCCTGGGTGTCGCGGAAATACACCTCCCCGTAAACCGAGGCGCCGCGCACGGCGAAGAACGCGTCGGCCCCGAAGGAGCTCACCGTGATGCGGTTGGGCACCGGGGTCACCTGCCCGGGGATCGTGACGAGCCCGACCTGGCGCACCTGCGTGGCGGCGTTGACGCCGACGGCGAGCGTGGCGGCCTGCGGGAGGTTGACGGCGCCCTCCTGGAGCGCGCGCGGCCGGCCGAGGGGGTTGATCGCGACGCGGCCCGCGTAGAGGAAGAAGCCGTCGAGGTTGAAGGGGCTGTTGGACCCTTTCCCGTTGAAGACGCCCGCGTAGTACTCGACGAGGTCGCGCGGCCCCGCCCAGCCCCAGACCATCACGCCCTGGTCGAAGCTCGGGAGGTAGCGCACGCCGCTGACGTTGGCGCCGCCCGACCAGAGGGCGCGGTCGGCGAACTGGTAGCGCGAGCTCGAGGTGAGCTCCTGGCGGGAGAAGGGCGCGCGAAACTGCCCGATCTGCACCTGGAGCCACCGGCGGATGGGCACGAGCGCGTAGGCGTCGAGCAGCTCGAGGTTGTTCGACATGTTGAACTCGATGCGCATCTGCAAGAGCGGGTGCGCCTGGGCGTGCAGCACCACGCGGGTGCGTTGGAGGCTCACGCCCGGCGGCAGCGAGAAGTTCGAGGTCGAGTCGAAGTCGTAGCCGGTCTGCGCGATGAACTGCGGCTGCGCGTAGAAGCCGAGGTCGAGCCAGCGCTCGGCGACCCCTTCGGGCAGGCGGCTCGCGCCGACGTGGCCGCCCGCGGCGAGCGGCGTCGTGAACTCCGGCGGGCGCAGGTCGGGCGAGGCGACCGAGCCCGAGAACATCGCGGAGAGGGACAGTCCGCCGGGGTTGAGCCCGACCGGCGGGGTCCAGCCCGGGCGGGCCTCTTCCCAGAGGCGCACCGCGCCGGCGTCGCGAGGCGCCAGCAGACCCACCGACGCGCCCGCCAGGGCGACCGACCACAGAGCCGCGCGCTTCACCACAGGATCGACAACCTCCGTTGGAACGAAGGCCCGTCTACCAGAGTCGCGGCGTCGGTTTGGGGCGATCGGGTGACACCGATCGCAAGGTCAGGAGAACTTGCCCGTGACGGCCAGGAAGGTGACCTTGTCGGTGGTGTCGCGGAGGCGCGCGGTGAGGGTGCGCACGACGTTCCAGAGCACCTCGTAGGCGAGGTCGCGGTGCACGAGCAGCAGGTGCTCCATCTCGTCCTTGCGGATCTCCAACACCGAACACGCCTCGTGCACGTGGGCGTCGGCGCTGCGGGGCGCCGGGTCGATGACGGCCATCTCGCCGAAGTAGTCGCCCGCGCCCATGATGGCGAGCGCCTCTTCGCCCATGCCGGGCACCTCGCGCGAGATGCGCACGCGCCCTTCGGTGATGAGGTAGAGCCGGTCGCCCACGTCGCCGGCGCGGAAGAGCACGGTGCCGACGGGGTAGCGCTGGGCCGTCGCGATGCTGGCCACGCGGGCGAGCGACTTCGCCGAGAGCCCGTGAAACAGCGCGATGCGCGCGATGGGGCTGTCCGTCGGCGCGGGGTCCTCGGTGGGTTGGCTCATGCGGGAGTGGAGTGTGGACGAGTCCCGCGCGCGGGCAAAGCGAACGGCAGGCGATCTCAGCCCTCGAGGGCGGAGACGTAGCGCTCGGCGTCGATGGCGGCCATGCAGCCGGTGCCCGCGGCGGTGATCGCCTGGCGGTACACGTGGTCGGCCACGTCGCCGCACGCGAACACCCCGGGGATGTTGGTGCTGCTGGTGCCGTGGTTGACGCGCAGGTAGCCGTTCTCGTGGGCGTCGACGGAGCCGAGGAAGAGCTGCGACGCGGGCGTGTGCCCGATGGCCACGAAGACCGCGTCGATGGGCATCTCGGTGATCGCCTGGGTCACGGTGTCTTGCAGCAGCACCGAGGTGACGCGCTTCTTCGAGACGTCGCGCACCTCGACCACGGCCTTGTTCCAGTGGAAGCGGATGTTGGCGTGCTTGAAGGCGCGGTCCTGCATGATCTTGCTGGCGCGCAGCGAGTCGCGGCGGTGCACGAGGTGGACGGTGCTGCAGATGTTGGCGAGGTAGAGGGCCTCTTCGAGGGCGGTGTCGCCGCCGCCGACGACGATGACCTCCTGCTTCTTGAAGAACGACCCGTCGCAGGTGGCGCAGGCCGAGACGCCGTGGTTCTGGAGGTCCTTCTCGCCGGGCACGTCGAGCCAGCGCGCGACGGCGCCGGTGGCGACGATGAGCGACTTCGCCTCGAGGGGCTCCTTCTGGCTGTCGACCCAGACGCGCTTCACGGGGCCGTGCAGCTCGACCCGCAGCGCGTCTTCGGTGAAGAAGGTCGTGCCGAAGCGCTCGGCCTGGGCGCGAAACAGCTCCATGAGCTTCGGCCCGGTGACCCCATCGGGGAAGCCCGGGTAGTTCTCCACCTCGGTGGTGATCATGAGCTGGCCGCCGGGCTGGTGGTCGTGGCCGAGGCCCTCGACCACGATGGGGGCCATGTTGGCGCGCCCCGCGTAGATGGCAGCCGTGAGCCCCGCCGGGCCGCTGCCGACGATGATGACTTTGTTCATGGGATGAGCCGAACCTCCGCTGGAGGGATGAGGGAGAAGAGGGGATCGGGCGGGCGGAGGCTACAGGCTGCCGAGGAAGGCGCCGTAGGCGGCCGCGTCCATCAACCCGTCGAGCTCGGCGGACGTTCCCGCGGTCTCGAAGACCACCATCCAGCCGGCGTCGTAGGGCGACTCGTTGACCTTCTCGGGCGCGTCCTTGAGGGCCTCGTTGACGGCCACGACGGTGCCCGTCACGGGCGAGAACAGGTCGCTCACCGACTTGGTCGACTCGACCACGCCGAAGACCTTGCCGGCCGCGACGGCCGCGCCGGGCTTCACGTCGACGCTCACGAGGATGATGTCGCCGAGCGCGTCGACCGCGTGCTGCGTGACGCCGACCGTGACGCGGTTGCCCTCGACGCGGGCCCACTCGTGTTCCTTCGTGTACTTCAAGCCGGCGGGGACATCAGCCATCGCGAACCTTCGCTCTCTGCGGTGTGGGAAAGTGGAGGGGTTTGAGCGGTCGCGGCGTCGCGCTACGGCGTCGCGGCGTCGGCGGCGACCTCGGCGTCGCCCGCCGTCGCGGTGGGCGTGGCCAGGATGCCGGGCGACAGGAAGAGGTACACCCCGAGGGCGCCCGCGAGCAGCAGGCCGAGGCCCGCGAGGGGCATCCAGCCGGGGGTGACGATGGCGTCTTCGGGCGGCTCTGGGTGGGCGTGCGACTGCGACCCGTGACCCTTCGCGTGACCGTGATCGTCGTGGGAGGGGCCGTGTCCGTGCGCGTCTGCCATGGGGTTCGCCGCGGTGGTAATCCCACCGGGGCGCGCTGGTCAACTCTGCGCCGCGCACTCCGCGGGGCTCTGCGCCGCCGCCGTCTTGAGCGCGTCGAGGAAGTCGCCCCCCGGCAGCCCCGCCGGCTCGCGCGGCGTCGCCTCGGCGCCGTCGCCCCGCGGCGCGCCCTGGAGGTACATCACCGCGACCTGGCGCAGCGGGCCCATCAGGAGGTCGGCCACGACGTCGCTGGTGCCGGCCATGGCGCGCACGCGGAGCTCCCGCGCGAGCTTGTGCGACACGTCGCCGGCCGGGAGCGGCAGCGCGGAGAGCCCCAGCGACAGCACGCCGGAGAGCAGCGAGGCGCCGATCTCGGTGTCGAGGAAGGCCGCGACGCGCCCGCGCAGCGCCGGGTCGTCGGGCCCGAGGTGGCGCGAGAGCAGCGCGACGATGGGCTCGCGCGCGAGCTTGACGAACTGCGACCCCGCGAGGCGCCACGCGGCCTCCGTGGCGTCGACCTCGAGGGACTTCAGCACCGGGGTGATCTTCTTCTCGTCCATGGTCCGCTCCGTCTGGTTGGGTGTGACCGTCGGCGTGTTCTCCGCCGGGGCCGTCGTCTTCGTCGTCGCCGTCATCGCCGCCGCGGCGTCGGCCGCCGCGTTCACCGGAACCCACAGCCCCACGCGGTCGACCCGCGCCGCGAGCTGCGCCGCCACGCGCACGAGGGCGCGGCGCACGCGGGGGTCGCCCTCGTTCACGCTGCGCGCCGCG
>JAQBQI010000654.1 GCA_028287085.1 Myxococcaceae bacterium | reverse complement strand
CCGCGTCGGGCCCGCGGGGGCGACCTTCGCGGGGGGCGGGGTGTCGGTCGTGGTCCCGCCCGGCGCGCTCGACCGCGAGGTGGAGATCGCCATCGTCCCGACCACGCAGCCGGTGCCGCCGGGCTACCTGGGTTACTCGGTGGTGTATCGCGCGACCCCGGAGGGGCAGGTCTTCGCGCGGCCGCTGGTGGTCAGCGTGGAGTTCGCGGGCGACGCGGCGAGGGCGCGCCTCTACTGGTCGCGCGCCGCGGGCGGGTACGAGTCCCTCGGCGGAGCCGTCGCGGGCAACCTGCTCACCGCGTCGGTGTCGCACTTCAGCAGCGGCTTCGTCGGCGCCGAAGCGGCCGACGGCGGCGCGCCGACCGACGTACCGCCGGCGCAGGACGCGGCCATCGACCGACCCGACGCGGGTGCGGCCGACGCCGTCGCCGGGGACGCGGGTCGCCCCGACGTGCCGCCCGCCGACGCGGGTCACCCCGACGCGGGCCTCCCCGACGCGGGCCTCCCCGACGCGGGCCCGCCCGACGCGGGCCCCACGGACGCGGCCCGCGAGGCGTGCCCCGCGACCTCCCCCACCGAGGGCGGCGCCTGCGCCTTCCTCGACCTCGTCTGCGAGTACTACGGCCCCGAAGACGACGGCCACCCCCATTGCCGCAACGACTGGTCGTGCGCCCCCGCGTGGCCCACCGACACGACCGGGAGGTGGCACTACTCGACCAACGTCTGCGGCGGCGACGTTCAGGCCTGCCTCTCGGAGCCGGAGATGCGCGCCGGCGCGGCGTGCACCGTGGGCGGCCTCGGCCGCGGCTACTGCGTCGTCCCGACCGGTACCTGCTGGTGCGACCGGGCGACCGGTCACTATGCCTGCGACAACCCCACGGCCACGACGGGATGCCCGGCCCACCTGCCCAACCTCGGCGCGCCCTGCCCGGCGGAGGGCCTCGCCTGCCGCTACATCACCGCCCTCACGCGCGTCTGCCGCCGCGGCCTCTGGCGCCGCACCTGACCCGCCGGGCCGTCGCTCACCCCCCAGCGCACGCCATCGCGGGCCGCCGGCAGGTCGGTCACCAGCGGCGCCGCGTTGACGCCCGTCTCCAGCACCACGCGCGCGGGCGCCGCGGGCCGCGGGTAGCGCGGCGCCTCGGCCGACGCCGCGCCCACGTCGTCGCGCTGCATGAGCGGCGACGGGCGGTCGGGGCCCATGTTGTCCGGGTGCCACGGCTGGTCGAGCAGGATGTGCCCGGCCTCGTGCGACTGCGTCCACGCCTCGCGCTCGGTGCTGAAGCCCGCCCGGTCGATCAGGAACCTGTTCCCGATGGACCCCCCGTCCCCGCGCACGAAGGCCAGCGAACTCTCCAACGGGTGCGTGAGCGCGCTCGATGCTTCGCAGACCGTCGGGCACTTCGCATCCAACGGTGCTCTGTAGACCATCGCGGCGTCGTACCGGCGCGGGTGCCTCGTTGGACTCCCTCTCCCCCGCAAGCGCCGGGGAGGGTGACCCGCGGTCGGGGGCGCGCGTCCATCGGTGCTCAGGTGTTGCTGTTGCCCACGATGAACAGGTTGCTCACAGGGTCGAAGATGAAGATGTCGACGTTCGCGTATCCGCCCCAC
This sequence comes from Myxococcaceae bacterium, assembly GCA_028287085.1. Taxonomy (GTDB): domain Bacteria; phylum Myxococcota_A; class Polyangia; order Polyangiales; genus SCUS01. The sequence continues at coordinate 1,579 of JAQBQI010000654.1, read as the reverse complement.
GGCTGGGGGTCTTTGTAGCGGTAGGCGATGAAGGTCCCCGCGCGGGCGAGGGCGGCGTTCACGGCGTCGACCAGACCCCGACAGCGTCGTGGGTTCGTCTCCTCGAAGGGCGACGGCCTCGACGACGAACAGTAGCCGTCGGGGATCACCTCGCGGATGGCCCTGAGCGCGGCTTCATCGGGCCTTCCCCGCCGCCAGGTCACGACCCGCCAGGGTCGGTCGCGCCCACCCGTCGACGGGCTCCGCCAGAAGCGCGCGCCGCTCGCGAGCAACCGCGCCGCCGTGCCCGGCGGAACGCGGTAGACGTAGGCCGAGATCCCGTCGCCGTTGAAGTCCCGCTCCGACTCCCGCCAGAGGTCGGTGGGCTCCAGGGCGAAGAAGCTCCCGGTCGCTTCGTGGGTGAGCAGGCGGCGATCGATCGCCCCGCGCGCCGCGTCGCAGGTCGGACACAGCGCCGCGAACACCGCCACGAAGGCCACGGCCGGCAGCGCCCGGCGCCCGAGCGTCGAGCGCGGGAAGGCCTGCGTCGGCTGCCGCAAGCGCCACGCGAGGAGTCGGGCCGCGGCGTAGGCCGCGCCGGACATCAGCGCCGGGACGATCCACCAGCCGGCCAGGAGGAACACCGCTCGACGCTACCATCCACCCCCCAAGGCTTCGGCTCGCACGCGCGCTGCCGACGCCCGAGGTGTTGCTCGTCGGCGCCGCGCCGGCCGTGGTCGTCGCGGCGGGCGAGGCAGGTGACGAGTTGTTCGAAAGTGTCGGGCGTTGCCGCCGGGATGCTTCCAGATGGCGGGCGGGAAGTTCAAGCAACGCGACGCGGGATACACGCGGGTATCGGCGGGGCGAGGCGGGAGGCGCCGGGGATACCGCGGGGTATCGGCGGGGCGGCGGCGGCGAGCGTCGGCGGATGGGCGAGCGAGGGGCGAGGAGGGGCGGGGATCGGGGACGATACGGCGGGGCATCGGGGGCGGGTGTCAGGGGACGACGGGGATAGGTGAGAGTATCGGCTGGCCCGGTCGCGAAGGGGGGGACATGCGCACGGCAGCGACCCAGCGCCCACGCCCCGGACCCCGGAGCCCCTGGGCCCCCGCCCCGCCCTGGGAGATCGGCGCTCATCGGCCTCACGGCTGCCACCGTTGCATCGCGCCGGGCCGCGCATCGCGAAGCACGATCGCCGGTGATATGTACGCCCGCGCCATGACCACCGACGGCCCCGTCCGCTTCGCCGCCGCCGACCTCGCGCGCTTCGCGGCCGCGAGCCACGACGTCAACCCGCTGCACCTCTCCGACGCCTACGCGCGGCGCACCGCCTTCGGCGAGCGCGTGGTCTTCGGCGTGCTCGGCGCGCTCGCGGCCCTCGGCCGGCTCGCGCCGCGGCCGGGGCGCGCCCTCGCGAAGCTGTCGGTGGAGTTCGCCGGACCGATCTTCGTGGGCGTCGACTACGCGGTCGACGTCGACGAGGCCTCGCCCGAGCGCGCGAAGGTGAAGCTCCGCGACGGCCGCCGCGTGGTGCTGCGCCTGACGGCCCGCTTCCGCGACGGCGCGGTCGACGCGTCGCCCGGGTGGCCTGACCTGCCGC
>JAQBQI010000633.1 GCA_028287085.1 Myxococcaceae bacterium | reverse complement strand
GTCCGGCCCCCGTCGCACGTCGCCGTCGACGCGGGACCGTCCGTCGAGGCGCCCGCTCCGTCGTCGGCGCCGGGCTACCTGACCTTCATCGCGACGCCCGACGCCGAGGTCTTCGAGGGCGGCCGCCCCCTCGGTCGCACGCCGCTGACCGACCGCGCGATCCCCGCCGGGCGCCACACCTTCCGCTTCGTCCCGGGCGACGGCCTGGCCGCGCAGTCGGTGCAGGTCGACGTGCAACCCGGCGGCAGCTCCGTCGTCGAGATGCGCTGGACCGAGACGGCCCCGTAGCGGTCAGTGCGCGGCGGCGCGCGGCTGCGGCCGTGCGTTCCAGACGCGCGAGCACAGGGCGAGCCCGACGACGGCCATGACGATCATGGCGCCCGGCCAGAGCTTCCACGAGGCGGCGTCGTGGGCCGCGAGGCTGCGGCTGTCGGGCAGGAGGTGGCCGTAGAGGAAGGCCTGCGTGGCGGTGCCCAGGTAGACGAAGCCGTCGATGACGCCGGTGACGAGCCCGGCGCTCTTGCTGCCGCCGAAGTCCATCGACGCCGTGCCCGAGAGCATGCCGTGCACGCCGATCACGCAGAGCGACATGAGCAGCATCGACCAGCCCAGCAGGGGCGAGCCCAGGACGAAGAACGCGACCACCGCGCCGAGCAGCAGGCCCCCGTAGAGCACGGCCGCGACCGGACCGCGCCGCGACCCGAAGGCGTGGTCGGAGATGAAGCCCGCGAAGACGCCGCCGAGGATGCCCGCGACGCAGAGCACCATGCCCCAGTTGGTGTAGACGAAGCTGTGGTCGTCGCCGGTCGACTTGGCGAAGAGCCGGTACCACTTCATCACGCCCTGCCGGAGAAACCCCGAGCAGAACTCGATGGCGATGATGATGAGCACGGCGCGCTGGCTGAGCATGCGCTTCACGACGGCGAAGACGGGCGCCGCGACGGTGTCGCCGCTGGTGGCGTCGCCGGTGTCGAAGTCCTCGAAGCCGGCCTTGGAGGGCGAGTCGCGGATCATCGTGAACGCGACCACCCAGCACACGGCGAGCACGGCGGCGGGCACCCAGAACGCGGCGGTGAGCCCGTAGGCCTCGGCGAGGAGCTTGGCCCAGTCGTAGGCGAAGTAGAGCCCGAGGGAGATGAGGATGCCGAAGAGGCCGCCGAGCACGCCGCGCTCGCGCACGTGAAACCACGGCGCGTTGACCTTGACAATCGAGACGGCGCCGAAGCTCTGGAAGTACATGTTCGCCGCGTTGGCGATCACGAGGGTGTTGTAGAAGCGGTGCGGGTCCTCGGCGGCGTGGGCGACGGCGAGGGCCATGACGACGTTCATGACGGCCGAGCCGCCGGCCGCGAGCAGCAGCGTGACCCTGCCCCCGAAGCGGTCGGTGAGCGGCCCGTTGAGCAGAAACGCGAGCCCGTAGGTGATGGCGCCGATGCCGTCGATGTCGCCGAACTGGGCCTTGGTGAGCAGGTGGGCGTGCTCGAATTTGTCGACGATGGCCGACAGGTTGTACCGCCCGAAATACAAGAACGCGTAGGTCATCCCGAGCGGCACCCAGTTGAGCAGCCGCCGCTTCTTGAAGGCCTCGGAGTGCCCCACGTCGACCTTCGGCAGCCGCGCCAGCACGACCCCGATGGCCACGAGCAGGAGCACGATCGGGAGGGCATTCGAGAGCCACGCGGGGAGGTTCATCGCCGCGGAGATTCTCACGGCCCCGCGCGCCGATGAAACCCTCCGACGATTGCGGGGGGAAAGCTTCCCCCCGACCGCACTCCGCCATGTATCGTCCCTGCCAGCCGTATGGGGACCGAGATCGAACGCAAGTTCCTGGTCGATGTTGCGCGCCTGCCGCGCGAGGCGCTGCGCGAGGGCTCCCGCTTCGTGCAGGGCTACCTCTCGCTGTCGCCGACGGTGCGCGTGCGCGTGAGCGAGCGCCCCGGCCTCGCCACCGAGGCGTGGATCACCGTGAAGGGCCCCGGCGGCCTGATGCGCGCGGAGTACGAGTACGTCATCCCGGTCGGCGACGCGCGCGCGATGGTGCCCCTCTGCGTGGCCTCGTTGCGCAAGACGCGCTTCCGCGTGCTCGTCGGCGACCACGTCTGGGACCTCGACCAGTACCACGACCGCTACGAGGGCCTCTGGATCGCCGAGATCGAGCTCGACGAGCCCGACGAGGACTTCACCCGCCCCTCGTGGGTGACCGACGAGGTGACCGACGACCCCTCGTACACCAACGCGGCGATCGCGCTGGGCTCCCTCCCGACGCCCCCCCGCTGAGCACTTCGCGGGGTCCCTTGGAACGTTGCACGGAACCCGTGTACACCCGCGCGCGTGAACCATCCGCTGCAGACGATCCTCGACGAGATTGACGCCCGCCACCGCGCCGGCGAGCGCCCCGTGGTCATCTTCGACCTTGACGGAACGCTCTACGACAACCGCCCGCGCACCATCCGCATCGTGCACGCCCTCGCCGCGTCGCTCCCCGCGGAGCACGACCGCGACGCCGCGATCATCCGCGGCCTCGGCCCCGGCGACCTGCGCTACCGCCTCGAAGACACGCTCCGCCCGCTGGGCGTCTCCGAAGACGTGATCACGCTGGCGAAGAAGCGCTGGTTCGACCGCTTCTTCACCGACGCGGCCTGCGCCGACGACGTGCCCGTGCGCGGCGCCCCGCCCTTCGTGCAGCGCTGCTTCCACCGCGGCGCGACGGTGGTCTACCTCACCGGCCGCGACATCCCCGGCATGCTGGTGGGCACGGTCCGCACGCTGCGCGACGACGGCTTCCCCATCGGTCAACCGCGGGTCGAGCTGGTGTTGAAGCCCACCTTCGAGGAAGACGACACCGGCTTCAAGCGCCGCATGCTCGACCCGATGAGCGAGCTCGGCACCATCGTCGCGACCTTCGAGAACGAGCCGGGCAACTGCAACCTCTTCCACCACCGCTGGCCCTCCAGCCACGCGGTGCTGATCGAGACGCAGTTCGCCCCCGGCGCTCCGGCGCTCGAGCCCGGCTGCCTGCGCGTCCCCGATTTCTCGGTCTGACCGATGACCGCGGCGGTCCGCCTCGAGTCCCTGCGCAAGGTCTTCCCCGACGGAACCGTCGGCCTCGACGACGTCAGCCTCGCGGTCCCGGCGGGCGAGTTCGTCGCCATCCTCGGCCGCTCCGGCGCCGGCAAGAGCACGCTGCTGCGCTGCGCGAGCCGCCTGGTCGAGCCCACCTCCGGGCGCTCCTTCATCGGCGACCTCGAGGTCACCGGCGCCCGCGGCCGCGCGCTCGCCCAGGCCCGCGCCCGCGCCGGCTTCGTCTTCCAGCAGTTCAACCTCATCCGCAGCTACACCTCGCTCGAAAACGTCCTCATCGCCCGCATCTCCCACAACGGCTGGCTGCGCGGCCTCATCGGACTCTGGACCCCGCACGACCACGTCGTCGCGCGCCGCTGCCTCGACGAGGTGGGTCTGTCTGCCAAGACAGACACGCCCGTTCGTTCGTTGTCGGGCGGGCAGCAGCAGCGGGTGGCGGTCGCTCGCGCCTTCGCGCAGGAGCCTTCGGCCATCTTCGCCGACGAGCCGACGGCCTCGCTCGACCCCAACCTGGCCGCGACGGTGCTGGCGATGCTCAAGGACTACGGCCGGTCGCGCGGCGTGCCGGTGCTGGTCAACGTCCACACGATCGAGCACGCCCGCCGCTACGCCGACCGCATCATCGGCCTGAGCGCTGGCCGCGTCGTCCACGACGGGCCCGCCAGCGAGCTCACCGACGCCGCCGTCGAGGCCATCTACGCCGCCCCCCGCGCCACCCCGGAGAACCATTGAACCCCCGTCGCTTGGTTCTCGCGGCGCTGCTGGCGACGGCGCTGCCGCGGGCCGCCCGCGCGCAGGAGACGCTCCCGCCCGAGATCGTCCTTGGCTTCAACCCGGCCGAGAACGCGCAGACGCTCCAGCGCTCCGCCGACGAGCTCGCCCACGCGCTCTCCGACCGCATCCACGTGCCGGTTCGCGCGACGGTGACGCTCGACTACACGACCCTGGTCGAGTCGATGCGCTCGGGCCACGTGCACTTCGCGTGGCTCACTCCCTCGCCGCTGGTGCTGGCCGAGCGCCTCTTCGGCGTGCACGTCGTCTTGACGCAGGTCCGCCGCGGCCAGCCCACCTACTACTCGGCCATCGTGGTGCGCGAAGACTCGCGCTTCCGCGCCATCGAAGACCTCCAGCACGGCAGCATCGCCTGGATCGACCCCACCTCGACGAGCGGCTACGTCATCCCGCGCTACCTGCTCTTGCGGCGCGGCTTCAACCCGTCGACCTTCTTCGCGCGCCAGGTGTTCGCCGGCCAGCACGACGCCGCGGTCATCGCCGTGCAACGCGGCCAGATCGACGCCGCCGCGGTCTGGGCCGACCCCCCCAACGAGCACACCGGCGCCTGGACCCGCTACCTCGCGCACCGCCCGGGCCCCCGCCTGCGGGCGCTGATGTACTCACCCCCGGTCCCCAGCGACGCCATCGCCACCACGGAGGTCTTCGCCCGCGAGCACCCGCTGCTGGTCCGCTCGGTGAGTTCGTCACTCATGGCAATCGGTCAATCCGAGGAGGGCCGCGCCATCCTCCGTCGACTGAACAGCACCGACGGCTTCGTCCCATCCGACATCCGCCAATACGACCTGGTCCGCCAGGCCTTCCGCGCGACGCGCGACGAGCAGACCCGCGCCCGCTCCGGCCGCTTCGACGACCCGCGCTCGATGCAGATCTTCGCCGCGCTGCTGCTGGGCGCCGCGCTCCTCGGCGCGGGCGTGCTCTCGCGGCGCCCGCGCGCGCAGCGCTGGGCGGCCTTCGGCCTCTTCGGCGTCGCGCTCTTCTGGGCGGCGATCGCGGCGCGCATCCCAATGTCCGACTTCCTGCGCGGTTGGCGCGACATCGGCCAGTTCTTGCGCGGAATGTTTCCCCCCGACCGCCGGGTGGTCGCGGAGGTGATGGAGGCCACGGTGCTCACCGTCCGCCTCGCCCTCGTCGGAACGGTGGCCGGCATCCCCCTCGCGCTCCTGCTCGGGCTCCTCTCCGCCGAGAACGTGACCCCGTCCGGGTTGATCCGTCGCGCGGCCCGTTTCGCGTGCAACCTCAACCGCTCGATCGACCTGCTGATCATCGGTTTGATCCTGGTGAGCGCGTACGGCCCGGGCGCCTTCCCCGGCGTCGGCGCCCTCGCGATCCACACCGTCGGATCCCTCGGCAAGCAATTCTACGAGACCCTGGAGACGATGGACCCTGGTCCCGTCGAGGCGATGCGCAGCCTCGGGGCCACGCGCCTCCAGGTCCTGCGCTGGGGCATCTGGCCGCAGTTCACGCCGCACTTCGTCTCGCAGGCGCTGTTCCGTTTCGAGCTCAACGTGCGCGGCGCGGTGGTGCTCGGCCTGGTGGGCGCCCAGGGCATCGGCTTCCTCCTCCAGACGTACATGCGGGGCGCCGAGTACGGGAAGGTCACCGTCGTGATCGCCGCGGTGGTCATCCTGGTGATGGCGCTCGACGCCGTCTCCTCCCGACTTCGAAGAAACCCGGCCTGACCTGATATCATATCTGACTAGATATCAGATATGATACTCAGGAGTTTCACGATCGACACTTCTTCCGACAGCGACTCGACTGCGAATCGCCCACCCGCCCGAGCGGTCCGAGGACCGGCACGGTCGGCCAGAGCGCACCCGATTCCGTGACGTGATCAACGAAGACCGCATCGTCGACCGCCGGCGCGTTGAGCACGACCGCGGCCACGCGAATCCCGCGTCGGAGCGCGGCCTCGATAGTGAGGGACGTATGATCGTCCCCAGCGCGTTGCGCGCCACGATTACAATGGGCGCGTCGAGAACGACCGCAAAGTCGGCGAATGACCGCCCCTCCGAGAGTGGCACCAGAAGCCCTCCGGCACCTTCGATCACCACCCAGGGGTGCCTCTCCTAGATGTCGCGCACGTGTGCGACGAGGCCCTTGAAACTGTGTCGAGTTCCTTCCCGACGGGCCGCCGTCGCTGGAGCCGCGGGCAATCGGTATCGCGCCGGGCAGACGGCCTCGATCGTGACGTCTCCCGCGGCTACGCTCAGGGCAATCGCGTCTAGGGGTCGCGTCAGATCGGCGCAACCTGTTTCCACGGGCTTGACCGGAAACGGCGCCATCCCATTCGCCCGCATTGTGCGGAGCAGCGCGCAGGTCACGACGGTTTTGCCGACACCCGTATCGGTGCCGGTCACCATGATGATTCTGCTCATGGCAGGGCGTTGGCCAGCGCCTCGACGAAGTCCACCAGTTCGTCGGGCTGGTGTTCGGCGCTGACTGTGATTCTTAATCGCCCTGTTCCCTCCAGTACCGTCGGGGGACGAATGGGCTGGACGAAATACCCGAGGTCTATCAGCCGTTGTCCGACGCTCACCGCGACCTGGTCCGTTCCGTCGATGACCGGCAGGATCGGGACCTCCGGGTGTCGCGACGTTGTCATGATCCCCCTGGCGTTCAGCGCCCGGCGTACGACTGCCACGTTCTGCCGCAGCCGTTCGCGAAGGGATGGATCAGATGTGATGAGTTCGGTTGCGCGTCGCGCGGCCGCTACCGCAGCTGGAGCGATGGCGGCCGAGAAGACGAAGCTCCGGCTGTGATTCCAGAGCCAGGCCTTGAGGTTATCTGACCCGACCAACACCGCCCCACTGCTTCCCAGCGCCTTCCCGAACGCAAACATCCTGACTGCGGGCGGATGCTGGCTTTCAACGTGTGATCCCCGCCCACCGTCACCGAGTACGCCAGTGGCGTGGGCCTCGTCGATGTAGCGGCGGCGCCATATTCGAGCGCGAGCTGGGTCAGGTCATCGGTCGGGCCGAGGTCGCCGTCCATACTGTAGAGCGACTCGGATACGATCCACGTTCGTCGACGGATGCTCGTGCTTCGTGGCACCGCCCTGATGGCCTCGAGGTCAATGTGAGGAACCACCACTACCGTTGCCCGCGAAAGTCGGATCCCGTCGATGAGGGTCGCGCGATTCAGCGCGTCAGAGATCACGACGTCGTCAGGCCCCAGCAATGACGACAGCGCGCCGACATTCGCCCCATACCCGGAGTTGCATAGCTGGGCGGAGTCCGCCCCGAAGTGGCGCGCGAAGTGTTCTTCGGAGTCTTCGTGGATCGACAGATTGCCTGACACCAGTCGCGAAGCCCCTGCTCCGCTTCCGTTCCGGTTCGTGGCATCGTTCGCTGCACGAAGGAGCGCCGGGTGATGTCTCAAGCCGAGGTAGTCGTTTCCACACAGCACGGTCACTCTCGTCCCGCGGAGCGTGGCATGGGTCGCATCGAGATAGTCCAGCCCAACAGGGACTCTCAGACGGCTCTGCGATCGCAAGGCCTCGAGGTCAGCGGTCATCCAGAGGGGCACGGTTTTCCCTGCATGACGCATCCTCCTCGCTCTACGCGTGGTGTTGCACGTGAAACAATCCTGACGCTGGCCGTCGCGCTAGCCGTCGCCGGCTGCAAGACCCCGCGGCAACCCCGAACAACGGACTTACCCCTCCCAATCGTTGACGTCGATCACCCTGCCCCGGCACTCGACGCCTCGAATGCGCCAGCCAGAGCCCTCGGCACCGACCGCTGGACGAGGGCGTACACCAACGATGCGCTGGCGCCAGACGCCCTACGGGCCGTCCTGGAAGAAGCAGCCACCCTGTCCGATGACAGCGCCGCTCTGACTCTGGGGCGAAGGGCACGGATAGACGGTCTCGACGCCGTGCTCGGCTCCCTACCGCCGCAACGACTCGAAGCGTTTCTACGAGGACTGGCCTCTAGACCACTCGGCACCCAGGTTCTTCCACCGCTCTGGAGAACGCGATGGAGCCAAGATCCGCCCTCGATCGCCCTGGCGATGATCCTAGGCAAGAACGACGTGACCCTCGACGTCGAGACCGCCTCACAGGCCACTGCGATGCTCCTCGACGGGAACCTCGATCACCAGATCGCTGGAGCCCGGAGCATCCAGAATCAAAACGTGCCCACACCCAGCGTTACGGCACTACTCGCCATCCACCCCGTGGCCTTCCCCCTCGCGATACGAGCCCTGGCGCAGCGCGGAGCGACACCGATCCCACTCTGGCTTCAGTTGATCCCAGCAATCGCGACTCGGGTTCAGTCCAACCCGCGAAGTTGGAGCGGAGCTTGGCTGAGCCTGATGGACGCCGTTCCGTCGACTGATCCAACTGTGCGGCAGGCGGTGTTGGGCTTGGAGCCAATCGTTACACAAGTCGAACTGCAGCCGATCGGAGTCCTCGCAGCGTATCGATGTGCCCTCGCGATCCGGCTAGATCGCTATGATCAGGGGCAACGCACAGAAGCGTGTGCGACCGGAACGAACGCCTGGAGGTCGCTTGCGGGGATCGCAGAGCGGGCTCGGCCGCCCATGTCGCCAGGACTGATGGCCCAACAATTACGTAGCGTGCTGCTTCGGAGCAATGCCGATGTCCGGATAGCCGAGGAAGTCGCGCGGGCGGCCGTCTACCTTCCCCCTGCGACCGCGTCGTCACTCATCGCCCAACTCGCCGAAGCGCGAGATCCAGGGATCCTCGCAGCGCTGTTGGAGGGAATGCTCGAGCACCCCGCACACGCGCGCGCGATGCCCTCGGCAGCCTTGGACCGTCTGCTTCAAAGTCCCTTCACGCTGCCCGAAGTGACGTCGTTGGAAGCTCGAATTCACGCAACAGCGTTGCTGCGAACACTTGGCCGACCCCTCGCGGCCAGCGCCTCGCAGGTTCGCGCGCTCCAACTGGCGGCGCGTCCAGATGCAGCCACTCCACTTCAGGACTCTGTCGTCATGCAGCGAGCGGCAGGAGGCACCTGGGTTCTTGAAACGACCGCTGGAACCATCCGGATTGCGCTGCGCGCCGACACCGCACCAGAAGCGCTGGCCTTCATTCGCAGTTCGACCGAAGACGGAGTCTATCGTCACACGACGTTTCACCGGGTCGTGCCGGGCTTCGTCGCCCAGGGCGGCGACCCACGGGGTGATGGCTACGGTGGAACCAGTCGAATAATTCCGACCGAGGTATCAGGAGGTCGCTTCGAGAGGGGAGCCGTTAGGATCGCTCTGGCCGGTCCCGACACGGGAGGAACACAGTTCTTCATCACGCTCACTGACTCTCCACACCTCGACGCACGGTATCCGTACATCGGTCGCGTGGTCACGGGCATGAACGTCGCCGACCGGCTGATGACTGGGGACGAGATCGTCAATGCCGGGATTGTGTCGGAGAGCGAACCCTTAGAACCGTAGGTCGTCGCGCGACGCCGTCGCCTGCACCGTCTCCAACAACTTGATCGCCTCTTCGGTCGCCGTCGACTCGGGCAAGGCCGCCAACTCGATGTGAACCATGAGGTCGCTCGCCTCGCGCCGAGCGCTCCCTGGAATCCCCTTACCTCGCAATCGCAACTTCGCCCCGTGACTCGTGTGCGGAGGAACCCGCAACGTCACTTCCCCCTGCGGAGTCGGAATCGTCACCTTCGTCCCCCGCCACGCCTCCACCGTCGAAACGGGCAGACGAACATGGAGATCATCCTCCTCAATCCAGAACCACGGATGCGCGTCGACCTTGACCGCCAACACCAGATCGCCCGGCTGGCCCCCCTGCGCAGGCATACCCTTGCCAGCAATGCGCAATCGCGTCCCCTCCTTGGCTCCCGCCGGGATACGCACCCGCACCGACTCACCCCGGACGTTCAAGGTGACCTCGCCCCCCCGAACGGCGAGGGGGAGGTCGATTGTCACTTCGCTCTCGAGATCTCGACCCCGAACTGCCCTGCCCCGACCACCACCGAACGGCGACCCGGCGCCAGCCCGACCCCCCTGGAAATACTGTCCGAAAAGTTCTGAGAAATCGACGTTACCGCCGCCACTGCCCCCGAAGATATCCTCGAAACCCGCCCCGCTGTGGTGCCCGCCCCCTCCACCAGCCGACTGCCACTGGCGGTAGGCCTCGGGGTTGAACCCTTCCCGAAGTCCAATCTCGCCAAAGTCGTCATACAACTTGCGCTTCTTTGGATCGCTCAAGACCTCGTTGGCGTGATTCACGCCCTTGAACGACTCTTCAGCCTTCTTGTCACCCGGGTTGCGATCGGGGTGGTACTTCAACGCCAACGCGCGATAGGCCTTCTTGATCGCGTCGGCGTCCGCATCGCGAGCGACGCCCAGCAGCTTGTACAGGTCTTGTTCAGCCATGTTTGCCGACGGAAGCTAAGTCGCGACCGTTCACCCGGCAATCACGACCCTCCATCCCCGTGTGCATTGCGACCCCCACCGAGCGCGTAGTAACTCCTCACCGACGCTCGACCCTCGCCCCATGAACACCATCGAACTTACGAACCTCCCCCGACGCATCGCCATCACCATGGATGGCAACGGACGCTGGGCCGAACTCCGCGGAAAGCCTCGCATTGTCGGGCACCGAGCGGGCAGCCACACGGTTCGTCGGATCGTCCGCGCCTGCCGACGCCTCGGCGTTCAGGAGCTCACCCTGTACGCGTTCTCCGAACAAAACTGGGGGAGGCCGAGCGGCGAGGTCGACGGACTCATGACCCTTCTCGAGGAGTTCCTTGTTCAGGAGCGCGACGAGATCCTGCAGAACCGGATCCACCTGCGTGGCATTGGCAACCTCGAGCGCCTTCCCGCGCACGTGCGTGAATCCCTCGACTATCTCTCCGAGGCGTCGAACGGACACCAGGGCATGACCCTGTCGCTGGCCCTGTCATACGGTGGCCGGGAGGAGATCGTCGACGCCACACGCTCGCTCGCGCGGCAGGTCGCCAAGGGCGAGTTGAACCCCGACGACATCACCGAAGATCGCCTCGGCGCACTGCTCCCCTCGATGCTTCACGGCCCCGCCGATCTGATGATCCGCACCGGCGGCGAACTGCGCATTTCAAACTTCCTTCTTTGGGGAGCGGCCTACAGCGAACTGTTCTTTTCCGATATCCTCTGGCCCGACTTCCAGGTCGAGCACCTCTATCAAGCCATCGCGGCCTTTCAACGCAGGCAGCGACGCTTCGGCCTGGTCCCCAACTCGAACACCCTCGGGCCATGTCCAACTTCGTTGTCCGGTTCCTGACTGCGCTCGTCGGCATCCCGATCATCCTCGGCATCCTCTACGTCGGGCCATCCGCCGGGTGGTTTGCCCTCTGCGGCGTTGCCATGCTCATCGCGGCCTGGGAGTTCCTGACCATGACCCACCCCGACGACCCGGCGGGGCGTTGGATCGGAATGGTCCTCTCGTCGGGCGTCTTCGCAGCCCTGGTCTCGACCCACTTCGGCACCGTCCATGGTCTCTGGCTCGGGGTCGCCCTGGCCGCCCTCGCCCCCATCACCCTCCTCGCCTCTCTCGGTCGGCCCGAGCACATCCCAACGGCTCTCCCACGCAACGGCGCGCTCCTGATGGCGCCGCTGTACCTCGCAGTGCCAATGGCAGCCCTCGCCCTTGTGCGAACCTTTGGGACCTTCAATCAGGGTGGTGGCCTCTGCCTCCTCACCATGATGTTCGCCTGGATGGGAGACACTGGCGGCTACTTCGCCGGAAAGGGCATCGGTGGCCCCAAGCTCTATCCGTCCGTCTCACCCAACAAGACCTGGAGCGGTGCCCTCGGCGGCCTCGGCGGCTCCGTCCTTGGAAGCGTCGTGGCGCACTTTGTCTTCCTGCCCGCGCTCTCGCTCGCACAAGGTGTCGCCCTCGCTCTCGCCGCCGGAGCCTTCGGCCAGATCGGTGATCTCTGTGAATCGATCTTGAAGCGCAGCGCTGGAGTCAAAGACTCTGGCGCTATCCTGCCAGGACACGGCGGCATCCTCGACCGCATCGACGCCCTTCTCTTCTGCGGCCTGACAATGTTCGTCGCCCTCCAGTCCGGTTGGCTGGAAGGCTTCGTTCAGCGCGCGCGCTTGTAGAAGGGCGTCTTCGCCACCACCGCCTGTCCGATGCGGCCGCGCTCCGGATCACGCAGGCGTAGCGGCGAACCCACGGTCGCCAGTGCCGTCGGCACATAGGCCAGGCCGATGTTCTTGCCCAGCGTCGGCGAAGGCGAACCGCTCGTGACGTAGCCAATCGGTTCATCGGCCGCATTGACAACCTGCCAGTGATCGCGCGCGATGGCCTTGTCCGTCATCTCGAAGCCCACGAGTTTGCGCGACAGCCCGGCACCCTTCACCGCCAGCAGCGCGTCGCGGCCCACGAACTCCGCTTTGTCGAATCGCACCACCCAGCCGAGGCCCGCTTCGAGGGGATTGGTCGTCTCGTCGATGTCGTTGCCGTAAAGCGCCATCCGACACTCCAGACGGAGCGTGTTGCGGGCGCCGAGGCCCGCCGGACGTAGCCCCGCCGACTCGCCCGCCCCGAGTAACGATCGCCAGATACGTGCGGCCTCCGCCGGCGGACAGAATATCTCCACCCCGTCTTCACCGGTATATCCGGTGCGCGATACCGTGCACTCCACGTTGAAGACGGGGATGTCGGCGAAGTGGAACGCAGGCAGCTCCTCCGCGCGGCCGTCGCCCACGCCAGCGCGCAGAATCTCCATCGCGCGCGGGCCCTGCAACGCGATCAACGCGGTGTCGTCGGAGATGTCCCGAACGTCGTGTGTCGCCTTCAGGTGTCGAGTGAAGTGGCCGACGATCTTCTCCCGATTGGAGGCGTTGCACACCACCAGCACATTATCCGCCGCCACCCGATAGATGATCAGGTCATCGAGGATCGTGCCCTCCTCATTGCAGCACACCGTGTAGCGCGCCTGCCCGTCGAGCAGCCCCTGCACGTCGTTGGTCACCAGGCGATCGACCGCCAACGTCGCCCCGGGACCGCTCACCACCAGTTCGCCCATGTGTGACACATCGAACAGACCAGCCGCCTTGCGGACCGTGTGGTGCTCGTCGACCAGGCCGGTGTACTGCACCGGCATCGAGTAGCCCGTGAACGGGACCATGCGAGCCTTCGCCCGGAGGTGCTCTTCGTAAATCGGTGTCTGCTTCAAAGTCGATTGTTCCATGGCGGGGAGACCGTATCAGACAAGACCCGCGTTGGGTGTATCGTCAGCCCCGTGCGAGCGCCCGCCCTCCTCCTCGGTGTCGTGGTCTCTCTCGGGTGTTCGTCCGAGGTCTCCACCGCTGTTCAAGCGATGCCCGATGATGCGGCCCTGATTCTCGCCGACCTCAGCGTTCCCCCAGACCTGACCGAAGATGACGTTCCGACTGTCGATGTTGCACGCGTCACCCCGCTCGATGCCGGCACCCTGCCCGAAGCCGGAACCGTCGAGCGCGGTCCTTTCCCCGTGGTCTTCGTGCATGGCTTCGCGGGCTTTCAGGGCATCGGTGCCCTCAGCTACTTCTACCGCGTCGCCGATGACCTCCGGCGACGCGGCGAGGTCGTCTACACCCCAGAGTTGCCGCCCTTTGCGCCGCCCGCTACCCGCGCTCCCGTGCTCGCAGCCGCCATCCTCCGTGCACTGGCCGAGACCGGGAAATCGAAGGTCGTTCTCATCGCCCACTCGCAAGGCGGCCTCGACGCGAGGTACCTCATCTCCACCCTCGCCATGGGCGACCGCGTCGCCGCCCTGATCACAGTCGCAACTCCCCACCGTGGAACACGACTCGGTGACGCCTTCGCCGGATTGATTCCCGGGGTCAACCTGGGTCTGCTCGACGCCGCCGCCACCGCGATCGGCGCCGTCTACAACGGCGCGCCCGGCCGCGCGGAGGTGCGAGGAACCCTGGCCGCCCTCTCCGAGCGCGACGCCGCGCGCTTCAATGCTGGCAACCCGGATGACCCGCGCGTGCGGTACTACTCCGTCGCGGGGAGGTCGAATCGGCGGGATGGACGTGCCGTGTGCGGTGACGCCATGGTCGCCAACGCTCCGACGCTGGTCGATGCGCCCTTCCTGCCGCTCGCTCCGTTGGCCGGATTTCTCGAAGGCAATGACCCCACCCGACTCGTCAACGATGGACTCGTGACCGTCGAGAGCGCCCGCTGGGGAACCTTCATCGGATGCGTCCCCGCCGACCACTTCGACGAGGTCGGACAGATTGCCCACCAGGGGCCCGATCGCGACTCGACCTTCGATCACATCGTGCTCTATCGCGAGCTCGTTCGCAGGCTCCGTGATGACGGACTCTGATCGATGGACGCCACGCAGCTGAGCACCAATGGGCCACCTCGCAGTCACCGCACTCGTCATCGCCGGCAGCGACTCGTCGGGACGCGCTGGGATCCAAGCCGACCTGCGTGCCCTCGACGCGCTCGGAGTCCACGGCCTGAGCGTCGTGACCCTCGTCACGGCGCGCGGACGTCGCGCCGTCAAGAAGGTCGACGCTCTCCGTAGCGAGCTCGTACGCGCTCAGCTCGCCGCCGCCACCGACACGCAGCCGCGGGCCGTCAAGGTCGGCGCCCTGGGCAATGCCGCCGTCGTCGAAATCGTCGCAGACGCACTGCGAGGCATCGGAGACGTTCCCGTGGTGCTCGACCCGGTCATCACCCCAATGCAGGGACGGGCCCTGCTCGATGACTCCGGCTACGCCGCCCTCGTGCGCGAGCTGCTTCCGCTGGCGGGGCTGCTCGTGCCCAACCGCGAAGAAGCCGCGCGCCTCATCGGCAGGTCCGTCGGCACCCCGCGGCAGGTGAAGGCCGCCTGCCAGAGCCTCGTGGGCATGGGCGCGCGCGCCGTACTGCTCAAAGGTGGCCACTTCGACGGGCCCGATTGTATCGATACACTTTATGATGGAAACGAGTTTATAGAGCTTCGCGTTACACGGAGAGCACTCCCACCCATGCTCGGGCTCGGCTGCACCCTCTCCGCACTCGTCACGGCTGAGCTCGCGCTCGGCCGATCCCTCGTCGACGCCGTTCGTAGCGCCCACGCCGTCGTGCAACACGCCGTCGCCGCCCCGCGGCTGCTCGCTGATGGCGTCTCCACCCTCGGCGACCTGCGAAACGCCGTCGCCAGTCAGCGCCGCGGAGCGTCGGACGAAGGCAGCGCACCGCCGTCGCCCGCCCCGGGGTGAATCGCCTCCGTCGCGGGGAAGGTCAGGTCGATGCGCCAGCGACCGCCCTCGCGAACCAGCGGCACGTCGGCCACGCCGCCCGTTGCGCCCCGCACCGTCACCACCGCCCGCTCATCAGACACGCGCGAGGTCATCTGCGACGGATCGAAGTCCAGCCGTAGACGGATGCGCCCGGGGGCGATCATCTCCCAGGGCTGCAGCTCCCAACCGGAGAGCTGCGAGGCCTGCTGGGCGCGCTCGGTGAGTGCGTCTTGCGCGCGCTGCGACAGCAGCTCGAACAGACGCTGGCGGGCCGTGTTGTCGGTGCGCGCCGACTGCACCGCCCGCGCGAAGGCCTCCACCGTCGCCTCGGGCGTCTCCCCGGGACCGCGCGAACACGCCGCCAACAACACCAGCACCGCGACGACGCCGCGCATCGTCAACGAGCCCGCGTGAGACCCGCGCCCACCATCGTGCGAAACACCACGCCCGCCAAGAGCTCGACCGCGCTGTCGTCGCGGCCGGTGCCCTGCGCGTCCCAGGGCTTCGCCGACAGGTAACGCCCCGCCAGACGCAGCGACCACGCCGTGCGGTCGCCGATGTACAGCGGAAGGTCGGCCCCGCCGCCCAGCACGAAGCCCACGCCCGTCGCGTCGGTCGCACCCGGACGGATCCAGGCGGCGCCCAGCTCGATGCCGATCGAGTCGAGGAAGAGGTCGAGCCAGCCGGGGCCGTGCTCCAGGTCCAACGACCAGCGCGCGAAGAAGGCCGGGCGGAAGTCGACCGCCGCGAAGGCGTAGTCGAAGCGCGGACCCGAGAAGGCCCGGTCGTACCCGAGCACCACGCCCACCATGTCGAGCGCGCGCGCCCGCAGCGCGACCGATCCGGCACCCGACCACGCGCCCGTGTCGGCCGCGCCGCCGAGGACCTCCACCGAGAGGGAGAGGTCGCCCCGCAAGCGCCCGTAGACCCCGTCGGGAGGCGACTGCGCCGACGCGGGCGATGACGCCGACAAGATTACCAGGGCAGATAAAACCAGGGCGCGCATCGTCGGGAGGGCGCCGACCCTAGCACGCCGGCGCCTGTGCCGTATCCGCACACGGGCTGACCCCGGTGTCGCGCCGGAAATGCCCACGAAACAAGCCAATTCGCGGGGTGCGGAGCGTGGCTCGCTTCATGCGGAAGGGGGGAGAATCGTGAAACAATATACCTGGCTCGGAGTGGGGCTCGTCGCGGCCGTCGCGGGGACGGTCGGATGCGGGGATTCAAGCAGCCTCGGCGCGCTCCCGGATGGGCGCTTCATCGTCGACGCGGGGAGCGTCGCGCGGACGGACCTCGGGACGGCTGCGGCCGCGGACGTGGGGCTGCCGCCGGAGGTGGAAGAGCAGCGGGCCTTCGAGACGCCGCAGGCGGGCTCGCGCTACGTCTATGTCGCCAATCCGCGGAGGGACACCGTCGCGGTCATCGACTCGCGCACGCTCGCCATCACGTCGGTCGAGGCGGGCGACGGGCCGACCTATCTGGTGACCGTTCCGGAGCGCGACGGCACGCCCATCGACGAGGCCCTCGTCATCAACGTGAACGCCACCACTGCCACCCTGCTGCGCACCACCGCGGCGGGCACCGCCACCGTGCAGCTGCCCATCGTCGCGGGCGCCAACGCCGTCGCCGTCGCGCCCAATGGCCACTACGCGGTGGTCTATCTCGACACCTCGCGGCCCAACCAGGGCGTGCCCGCCGGGAGCTTCCAGGAGGTCGCCGTGCTGCGCCTCGACCCCGGAATGGAGCGGGGACTCCTGCTCTCGGTCGGGTTCAGGCCCGTCGACGTCGTCTTCAGTGACGACGGCGAGACGGGCTTCGTCGTCACCGAAGATGGCGTGTCGATCCTGCGCTTCGCGGCGCTCACCGGGCCCGCGCTGGTGCCGACCGTGTCTTTCTATGACGACACCATCGTCGCGCCCGTCGACGCGGGCGTGAGCGACGGCGGAATGACCCTCTCCCGCGACGCCCGCGCGCAGGACGTCTCCGTCACCCGCGACGGCCGGTACGCCATCGCGCGCTTCGCCGCGAGCTCGTCGATGCGCGTCGTCGACCTCATGCGACGCAGCGTGCAGACCATCGACCTCGGCACCGAGATCACCGACCTCGACGTCTCGCCCGACGGCACCTTCGCCCTCGCCGCCCTGCGCAACCAGTCGCGCGTGCTGCGAATCCCCATCCCCGCGGGCTTCACCGACCCGACCCAGCGGCGCCCGATCGACCTGCCCGGCGAGGTCGTCGGCTCGGTCACCATGAGCCCCGACGGCGCCAGGGCCCTCGTCTACAGCACCGCCGCGATGACCGAGCGCGCCACCCTGCTCGACCTCGCGGGCACCGCCGCGCCCACCGTGCTGCGGTTGCGCAAGAGCGTGCGCGCCGTGGCCTTTGCGCCTGGTGGCGAGTCGGCGCTCATCGTTCACGGCAGGAGCGAGGGCAGCCCCGCGGAGCCGGGCATCGACCTCGAGGCCCAGATCGATCGGTCGTTCGGGTATTCGCTGTTGAACGTCGCGGAGCGCTTCACGCGACTCCAGTTGACCCCCGCGGAGGTGGGGCCCTTCGCGCTGGTTCCGGGCGGGACGCACGCCTTCGTGCTGCTGCGCGACGACGCCCGGCGCGTGGCGCTGGCCCAACGCATCACCCTCGCCAGCCTGACCATCCAGGACATCGCCCTCGGCTCGCCGCCCGCCTCGGTGGGCGCCGTGCCCGCCACCCAGCGCGCCTTCATCGGGCAAGACCACCCCGAAGGCAGGATCACCTTCGTCGATTGGAACACCGGATCCCAGCAGTCGATCACCGGCTTCGAACTCAATAGCCGGATCGTGGAGTGAGCACCGTGCGCAACCCTTCCTTGAATCGATATCTCCCGCTCGCCGTCGCCCTCGCGGCCTGCGCCGACCGCGACCCGCGGTACGCCCGCTCGATGGAGTCGCTCGCCCCCGTCGCCGCGGGCAGCGCGCTCGTCTACGTGCAGCCCGCCCTCGCCCGCGCCACCGTCGTCGACCTCACCCAGGAGACCCCCACCGTGCGGCAGGTCGCCGTCGGGGCCGACCCGGTGGTGGTCAGCGCCCGCGTCGCCCACGACGAGGCCCTCGTGCTCTCGCGCGGGGAGCGCGGCTCGCAGGGCGTCGCCCCGGCGCCCGCCACGCTCAGCGCCATCACCGCCAACGGCGCCGCCCGCCGGTGGACCCTCGGGTCGCCCTTCAACGCCGTCGCCCAGGACGCGGCCGGACGATATGCAATCACCTATTACAACAACAGCGCGAGCGCCGGCCGGCTGTTGTTCAATCCCAACGAGGTCGCCGTCGTCGACCTCGACCGCCCGAGCGGCGCCGCCAACCCGGTGATTCGTACCGTGCGGAGTTTCGGGGGCGTTCCGAATGGCGTGGTGTTCTCGCCGACCATGACGGTGGCGGGCGAGCCGCGCACCCTCGCCGTCGTGCTCTCCGACGCGTACGTCACCCTGCTCGACCTCAACCACCCGGAGCGCAGCGAGGTCACCGTGCGGCTCACGTTGCCCGAAGACGCCCGCGCGGTCGCCCCCGCCCAGGTGGTCTTCGATACCGACAACGCCACCATGTACCTCCGGGCCGATCAGTCGAATGACCTCTATGTCCTGCGGCTCGTCACCGTCACCCCGGAGAACGCCACCGCCAATGACTTCAGGCCGGCGCTCAACCAGCTCGCCGCCGGCGTGCGCCCCGCCGACCTCGCCCTCTTCGGTGAAGCCAATGCCCGCAAGCTGCTCGTGGTCTCGCCCGGAAGTCGGGACGCCCGGGTCATCGATACCGTCGCCAATACCACCACGGTGGTGCCGCTCGACGCGGTCGCCAATCGGGTGCTGTTGTTCAATGGTCCTTCGCCGCGGAGCCCGGCGCCGGCGCTGCGGGCGCTGCTCTACGCCACCGCGGGCGTGGCCAGCGCGGTCAGCTTCGTCGAGCTCACCGACATCGAATCGCGGCGCTCGCAGAACGTCGAAACCCTGCAGCTCGGGCGCATCACCAACCAGGCGCTCGCCCTGCCCGAGCGCGGCGTCGTGATGTTCGGGCACCCCACCAGCGCGATGGGCAGTCTCTCGCTGCTCGACCTCGGGCGGCGCACGGCGGCGCCGATCTTCTCCGAGGCCGCCCTCGAGAACGCCCGCTTCGACGACGACCGACAGGCCCTCTGGGTCGCGCCGCAGAGCGGGCAACGCCTCGGCTTCATCGAGCTCACCAACTTCCGCCCCGGGGAGATCAGGCTCGACGCGCCGATCGTCGATGTGATCCCGGTGGCGCGGGGGATGGCGCGCCGGGTGGTCGCCCTGCACGACGCGCCCGACGGGTGGATCACCGTGGTGGACGGGACGGACGTGACCCGAGAGCGGTCGCGGTCGCTGCGCGGCTTTCTGCTGACTGGCTTGTTGGATGAAGGAGAGGCGCAGTGATGAAGGCCCGGATGTTGGCAATGGTCGGGGCCCTGGGCGTGATGTCTGCGGCGGGCGCGGCGGAGGCGCAGCGCCGGGTCGACGCGCCGTGGCGGATCGGCTTCGAGGTGGGCGGGCGTTGGCACCACGACAGCGGACTCGACGCCTTCGGGGCGACGCGATCGCCGCCGGTCACGGGGCTCCATCTCGGGCGAGACCTCGCGGCCATCGGAGAGCGGGCGACGCTGGCGCTCGACGTCAACTGGAACACAGAGAACTTCGAGGGGCGGCTGCGCGACGCCATCAAGAGCCGGCTGACGGCGCACACGATGACGGCGGGGCTGACGCTGCGGGTGCGCACGTTATGGTGGCTGGAGCCCTACGCGCGCGTCGCGGCGGGGGCGCTCTATTCGGACATCGACCTCACGCCGGAGTCGACCTCGGCGCAAGGCGGGTCGCTGACGGGGGACGAGTGGACCTTCGCGGGCACCGGCGGCGTCGGGGTGCAGGTGACGACGGGCCAGTTTCTCGGGCGGCTGCGCTTCACGGCCGCCCTCGAAGGCGGGTATCAGCTCGCGTTGTCGCAAGAGATGCGGGTGCACCCGAAGGCCTTGAGCGATGAGGCCGCGCAGGCCGATCGGCTGCCCGTGGCGGACACGTCGCTGGGCACGCTGAATCAGAGCGGGGGGTACCTGCGGCTGCTCATCGGGCTCAGGTTCTAGTATCGTCGGCCCATGCGTGGGATCTCGATCGGGGCGATCGTGCTCGTGGGATGTTCGTCGACGACCCCGCCGGTCGCCACCGATGCGGGGGGCACGACGCCCGACAGCGGCGATGCCGCGGCGCCGAAAGACGTCGCCGTGGCGTGCACCGAGGCCGTGCGGGTGCACTCGGTGCTGCCCGAGCGGGTGATCGTGGCGCTGGGGGCCGAGTCGCAGGTGCTGTTGCGGCTCGCGGGCGATCGCGCGGGCTGCGACGGGGTGTTTCGCGTGGAGAGCCTCGATGCGACCGTACTCGCCGCGCCGACCACGATGCCGCGGGTGACCGTCGGGCACGGCAGCGTGGCCTTCGCGGTGCGCGGCGTGGCGGCGGGGAGGACCCGATTGCGTATTACGCAGATCGATCCGACCGACATGGCGGGCGCGGCGAGCACGACGGTGGAGGTCGAGGTGCGCGCGCCGGCGCTGCCGGAGTGTCCGATGGGGGCGAGCGCGGCGCTGGGGGTGTTGCGCGCGGGGCAGACGGCGGCGACGCCCGCGGGGTCGCCGATCGGGGTAGCGCGGGTGGCGGTTCCGGCGGCGACGACGGGGCTGCCGACCGAGGCGGTGAGCGTGGCGTGCGCCGAGGCGCCGGTGCCGGAGGGCTATGACGCGCTGGGGCCCGCGGTGACCTTCGGGCCGGGGGCGGTGAAGTTCACGCGCGAAGTGGGGATGTCGATTCCGGCCAACGGCGCGCGGGTGACTTCGCTGTACGAGGCGCACATCGAGGTGGCCTGGACGCCGCCGGGGCCGATGGCGCGGACCAGGATTGTTCCGCTGGCGGATACGCGGCTGGATGACGAGGGGCGGGCGGTGTCGTTCTCGGGATATCGACTGGGCACCTATCGCGCCGTACAACGCCGGGGCATTGGCACCAATCGGGTGCAGCGTTCATTGCGATATCGCGCGCTGTACGGCATCTCGATGGGCGCCGTGGGGACCTCGATGATCGGCACGCGGCACCCGGAGCTGTTCGACGTGCTCGCGCCGCTGGGGGGCCCGGCCGACTCGGGCTTCTCGGGCGGATACCTGCGGCGCTGGGTGTTCGGGGGGTTCTGCACCGAGGCCGAGCGCGCGACGCTGGGCGACGCGGCGTGCGCGACGACGAGCGCGACCCGCACCCCGCCGCCCGACGACCTCGGGATGGTCGGGCAACACTTCGAGCACTTCTATGCGCCGCCGGGACGGGGGACCGGAGGGACCTTCGATCGGGAGGCGAGGTTTCAGGGCTTCAGGGATATCGCCAGGATGTTCGGCAATCCGGTGATGGGGACCGACCCCGCGGGAGGGACCTTGCCCTTCGGGGTTCCGGCGGGGGAGATCAGGCGTACGGACGCCGAGCGGTGCGCGCACCCGGTGGTGCTGGGCGGGAGCGCGGCGGGCGCCGACGAGCGCTTCTATGATGACGAGTACAACCCCGAGGGGCGGTATCCGGTGATCACCTTCTGCGACGGCGGCCGGTCGGCGGTCGACGTCGGGGCGTGGGACGGGTCGGTGGGGAACTACCCGGTGGAGATCACGCTGGCGGTCGACCGCAACGCCAACGGGCGGCGCGACCCGGGCGAGCCGGTGATTCGCAACTTCGGCGAGCCGTATCGGGACGTGGGGAGTGACGGGCTCGCGAGTCGGGACGAGCCCGGCTACGACGTAGTGACCAATCCCGATCCGTCGGGGGACGACTATGACCGGCAGTACAACCCGGCGGGCGCCGAGGGCAATCAGTTGCCGGACGCGATGGAGCCCTTCGACGACCTCGGACTCGACGGCGTGGCCTGCCCGGCGGGGCGGCGCTGCCCCTACGATCAAGGCGAAGGGGACGGGCGCTTCACGCAGGCCACGTCGATGCTCGCGGGCTACGACCGGCTGAACCCGCGGGTGCTGTACGCGGGCCTCGCGCGCGAAGAGGCCAATCGACTCGCCACCTGGATCGACGGCGGCGTGCGGGACGCGCTGCAGTTCGGGGTGAATGCCAATCACTTCGCGGGCGCGGTGGCGCAGCAGGGCGTCGGGCTGAGGATCCTCAACGGGTTTACCGGCTTGCAGCCGGGGAGGACTTCGACCGCGGAGAGCGAGCGGATGTTCGATCCGGGCGTGGTCGACTGGGCGAGGGTTCCGGCGCACACGATGGTGCGCTACGGGTCGGTCGACGCGACGGCGGCGGAGATCGCCGACGGCGACGGGGCGCACGTCGGGACCAACGGGCAGATCGCGACGCGACTGTTGAGCAGTCTGTTCGCCGTGCAGGCGCGGTGGCCCGACGGCGACCGGGCGCTGGCGCCGTTCTCGACGACGGTCGACAACACCGGGCGGTGCGCCAATGGGTATCAGTGCGCGTTCGAGTTCCGGTCGGAGCGCACGATGCGGACGGGGCCGGTGAGCGTGTTTCTGCCGCCGGGGTATCACGATCCGGCGAACGCGGGGGTGCGTTACCCGGTGGTGTATCTGCTGCACGGGTATGGGATGCAGCCGTCGGAGTTCGCGGGCGCGGCGCTGGTGGCGGCGTCGCGGATGGTGGCGCGCAACACCGCCGACTGGCAGCGGCCGGCGAAGTTCATCCTGGTGTTTCCGGACGGGCGGTGCCGGGAGGGGGACGGCTGCCTGGAGGGGACCTTCTACGTCGACTCGATTGCGGGCAACGCGCGGATGGAGACGTATTTCCTCGACCTGTATAGCTGGGTCGATCGCACCTACCGGACGCGGCCGACGGCGACGGTCGAAGTGGTGGAGTGACGGGTCAGGCGAGGGCCTGCTTGACGGCGTCGAGGTCGGGGAAGACGCCGGGGTTCTCGCCGACCCATGAGTACTTGATGACGCCGTCGGGGCCGATGACGAAGACCGCGCGCTCGGAGACGCCCTTCATGCCGAAGGCGAAGTTCTCGCGGTAGACGTCGTAGTCGCGGGTGGTCGTCTTGTTGAAGTCGGAGACGAAGGGGAAGGTCGCCTTCGACTCGGCCGCGAACTTCTGGAGGACCCACGGGGTGTCGACGCTGATCGCGATGGGCTGCGCGTTGAGCGACTCGTAGGCGCTGTAATCCTCGGCGATGGTGCACATCTCCTTCGTGCACACGCTGGTGAAGGCGGCCGGGAAGAAGAGCAGCACGACGTTCTTGCCGCGCAGCGACGAGAGCGTCAGCGTCTCGCCGGGCTTGGAGGGGAGCGTGAAATCAGGGGCCTGCGTTCCGACCGGGAGTGCCATGTAGCGTGTGTTCCTGAGTGAGAGAGATGGGGAGTGGGGGGACGAGCGGGAGGATGCCTCAGCGCGTGGATTTGAACACGCGGAAGAGCCACCAGAGCGCCGGGAGCAGGAGCGCGAGCCCCGGGGGAATGGTGACGAGGACGGCGTTGAGCGTGGCGGAGGGAGCGGCCGCGCCGACGAGGGAGACGTCGGGGTAGATGAGGAAGGGGTACTGCGCGAGGGCCCAGCCGCCGAGCAGACACGCGACCTGCACCACGGTGGCCGCGCGGGCGAGCGTGAAACGGCGGCGGTAGAGGCCGTAGCCCGAGGCCAGCGCGGCGACGGCGCCGACCAGGAGCACGGGCAGCGCGCGCGGGGAGAGCAGGCCCGCGCCGAGGTGCGGCGCCGCGACGAAGACCCAGGGGATGAGCGCGGCGGAGAGGGCCACGACGACGGTGCCGATGCCGAGGGCGTGGCGGCGGAAGTCGTCGCGGAGCTCGCCGTCGGTCTCGACCGTGAGGAAGACCGCGGCCAGGTAGGCGCAGAGCGACAGCGCGAAGAGGCCGATGACGAGCGCGAAGGGGGAGTGCCACGCGTCGGCGCCAGCCATGAGCTCGTCGTCGGCGCGCACGCGGACGCGGCCGGAGGAGACGGCGCCGAGGCAGGTTCCGAGGAGCACGGGGGTGAGCACGGAGGCGATGCCGAAGACGCGGCCCCAGACGCGCAGCGAGGCGGACTCGCGGGGACCATAGGCGCGGAAGACGAAGGCGCCGCCGCGGAGGGTGATGCCCGCGAGCGCGAGGTGGAAGGGCACGAAGAGCGCCGCGCCGAGCGCGTAGAAGGCGCGCGGAAAGCCCGTGAAGAGGAGCACGATGACGAAGATGAGCCAGACGTGGTTGGCCTCCCAGACGGGGCCCATCGCGTGGGAGATGGCGTCGCGCTGCGCGTCGCGGCGGGGGCCGCGCGCGAGGGCGTCGAGGATGCCGCCGCCGAAGTCGGCGCCAGCGAGCACCCCGTAGGCGATGAGGCCCAGCACGACGAGCGCGGCCATGATGACGGCGGGCGTCACGGCTGCGGCTCCGAGGACTTCACCGGGGTGCGCGCGAGGTAGCGGAGCATGCCGACGACGACCGCGCCGAGGAAGACGTAGAGCGCGCTGAAGGTCGCGAAGGTGACGACCGCGTGGGGCGAGCGCGTGGCGGCGTCGGCGGTGCGCAGGACGCCTTGGATGGTCCAGGGCTGGCGGCCGGCCTCGGTGACGAGCCAGCCGGCCTCGAGCGCGATGAAGCCGAGCGGGGCGGCGAATACCAGGGCACGTAAGAGCCACACCGGGACGGGCGCTTCGGGGGCGGCGCGCGTGCGGAAGCGCCAGATCCACCAGGCGGCGGAGAGGGCGACGAGGAAGGTGCCGGCCGAGACCATGACGTCGAAGGCCGTGTGCACGATGGCGACGCGGGGCCAGAGGTCGCGGGGGAAGTCGTTGAGGCCGCGCACCGTGGCGTCGGGGTCGCCGAAGGCCAGGACGGACAGCACCTTCGGGACGGTGACGGCGCCGTGCAACACCGCGGCGTCCTGGTCGACGAGGCCCCCGAGGGCGATGGCGGCGCCGCGCGCGGTGTCGAAGTGGGCCTCCATCGCGGCGAGCTTCACGGGCTGCGTGACCGCGACCATCTTGGCGATGCGGTCGCCCGAGGCGAGCTGTAACACCGCGGCGACCGAGGCCATCGAGAGGGAGAGCGAGAGCGCCGGGCGGTGCCAGTCGCCGGGGCGCTTGCGCAGGAGCGACCACGCGGCAGCGCCCGCCACCGCGAAGCCCACGCTCACGTAGCAGGAGAGGGTCGAGTGGACGGCCATGTTGATCCACGCGGCGCTGCGGAAGGTGGCCCAGGGGTCGAGGGTGACGAGGGAGGAGGGCGGCGGGCACTGCATCCAGGCGTTGACCGCGACGACGAAGGCGCCGGAGAGCATGCCCGTCACAGCGACGCCGGCGCCCGCGAGGAGGTGCGCGCGGGGAGACAAGCGGTCCCAGCCGTAGAGGTAGAGGCCGAGGAAGATGGCTTCGAGGAAGAAGGCGTAGCCCTCGAGCGCGAAGGTGGGCCCGACCACCGGGCCGGCGAGGCGCATGAAGCGCGGCCAGAGGAGGCCGAGCTCGAAGGAGAGCGCCGTGCCCGAGACGGCGCCGATGGCGAAGAGCACGGCCGTGACGCGGGCCTGGCGGCGCGCGAGGGTGCGCCAGCGGGCGTCGCCGGTGCGCAGGCCGATGGCCTCGGCGAGCACCATCAGCAGCGGGAGGCCGATGCCGATGGCCGCGAACACCATGTGAAACGCGAGCGAGACCTCCATCTGCGCGCGCGCGGCGAGGAGCGGGTTCATGGCAGTTGCGCCGGACCGTAGGCGCGGGCTGCGGCGAAGTCACTGGCGACAGGCGAATACGGGGATGGGTAAGAGCGCGCGGCGGGCGCTTGCCAAGGGGGCCCCGCAACGACTAGAAGGCGCGGCGAAAGGTAACGAACACCCATATGGCAACCGAACTGACCCTCGCGATGATCAAGCCCGACGCGGTCGAGAAGAACATGGCGGGCGCGATTCTCGCGCACATCGAGAAGGCCGGCTTCAAGGTGCGCGGCGTGAAGCGCGTGCACCTCACCAAGGCCCAGGCCGAGGGCTTCTACGCCGAGCACAGCGCGCGCGGCTTCTTCGGCGAGCTCACGACCTTCATGTCGCGCGGCCCGGTGTTCATCCTCGCCCTCGAGGCCGACGGCGCGATCGCCAAGTGGCGCGAGGTCATGGGCGCGACCGACCCGGCGCAGGCCGCCGACGGCACGATCCGCAAGCTCTTCGGCGCCAGCAAGGGCGAGAACGCGACCCACGGCTCGGACTCCACCGCCAGCGCGGCGCGCGAGATCGGCTACTACTTCGCGGGCTACGAGCTGCTCTGATCGGGTAACCGCGGCGGCGGTGACGGCGTAGCCTCGGCCACCATGAGCATGGCCTATGTGGTGGTCGGCAACGGCGTCGCCGGCGTCTCCGCGGCCCTCGCGATACGCTCGCGCGACGCGCGCGCCAGCATCGCCCTCGTGTCCGACGAGGGCGACCATTTCTTCTCCCGCACCGCCCTCATGTACGCGTTCATGGACCGGCTCCCGCGCCGGGCGATGGAGCCCTACGAGCGCCACACCTGGCGCGAGCGCGGCATCGAGCTCGTGCGCGCCCGCGTCGCCGACCTCGACGCGACCCAGCACCGGCTGACGCTCGGCGACGGTCGTACGCTGCCGTACGATCGGCTGCTGCTCGCGACGGGCTCGCGCGCGCGGCGCCTCGACGCCCCGGGGATCACCGACGACCTCGCCGGCCTCGTGCACTTCGTCACGCTGCAGGACCTCGACGCCTGCGAGAAGTACACGCCGACCACGAAGCGCGCCGTGGTGGTGGGCGGCGGGCTCATCGGCATCGAGCTCGTCGAGTGCCTGCGCTTTCACGGCGTGGCGGTGACCTTTCTCGTGCGCGAGCCGTGGTACTGGCCGGCGGCGCTGAGCCGCCAGGAGGGCGAGATGGCGGCGGCGGAGATGCGGCGCCACGGGGTCGACGTGCGCGAGGGCGCGGCGCTGGCGTCGGTGGAACGCGACGCGAACGGGCGCGTGTCGGCTGTGACCACGACGGCGGGCGAGACGATCGCGTGCGAGCTGCTGGGCGTGTGCGTCGGGGTGGAGCCGCAGGTGCAGTGGCTGAAGGGCGTGGCGACGCCGCCGACGATCGGGCGTGGGGTGAAGGTCGACGCGACGCTGCGGGCCTCGCTCGACGACGTGTGGGCCGCGGGCGACTGCGCCGAGCTGCCCGACGGGAGGGTGGAGTCGATCTGGTACAGCGCGAAGCGGCAGGGGGCGCTCGCGGGCGAGAACATGAGCGGGCGGCCGAAGGCCTACGCGCCGCCGGTGTTCTTCAACAGCGCGAAGCTCTTCGAGCTGGAGTACACGACGGTGGGCGCGCTCGCCGACGCGGAGGACGGCGCCGAGAGCCTGTACGCGACGCACCCGACGCGCGCGCTGTCGTGGCGCATCGTGCACGCGGGCGACAAGGTGCTGGGCTTCAACGCGCTGGGATCGCGCTGGGACCACACCGTCATCACGCGCTGGATCGAGGAGGAGCGCCCCGTCGACTGGGTGCGCGAGAACCTGCGGGCGGCGCAGTTCGACGTGGAGTTCGGGCGGGCGCCGTTGAAGGAGATGACGGCGCGCGCGCTGCCCCTGGAGCGCAGGGGCGCGTCGAAGTAGCGGTCAGCCGACGAAGCCGCGGAAGGCGCGGAGGTACTCCACGAAGCCGGGCGAGGCGCCCTCTGCGATGAGCGTCGCGGGGGCGACCGGCGCGAGGTGCAGCGTCGCGTCGTCGGCCTTCGCGGGCCAGTCGTGGTTGGCGATGGCCGAGCGGCCGAGCGCCACCGCGTCGGCCCCGAGCGCGAGCTGCGCCTCGGCCTCGGCGTGCGTCCAGATGGCCCCGGCGACCACCAGCGGGATCGACGGCCCCACCGCCTCGCGGAAGAGCGTCGTGGCGTGGGCCTCGGGGCGCTTGGTGGTGTTGCGGGCCGCGCGCCAGAGCGAGAGGTGCAGCAGCTCGGCGCCGTCCTCGACGAGCCAGCGGGCCACCTGGAGGCTCTCGTCGAGGTCGACGCCCTTCGTCTGGCCGAAGTCTTCGGGCGACATGCGCACCGCCAGCACCAGCGACGGCGCGGCGGCCTTCACCGCGCGCGTCACCTCGCGGATGAGCCGGGCGCGGTGCTCGAGCGATCCGCCCCAGCGGTCTTCGCGGCGGTTGTACGTCGTGCTCAAGAACTGCGAGAGCAGGTAGCCGTGGGCGCCGTGCAGCTCGACGCTGTCGAAGCCCGCGTCGGCGCAGCGGCGGGCCGCGGCGACGAAGTCGGCGATGACCCGCGCGAGGTCGTCTTCGGTCGCTTCGCGGCTCGTCCCGCCGTGGTCGTCGGCGTTGGCCGAGGCGCTCCAGGTGGGGAGTCCGCTGACGGCCTGTGAGGCGCGCACGCCGCCGTGGAAGAGCTGCGCGCTCGCCAGGGCGCCGCCGTCGTGGATGCGCCGCGCGAGGCGGGTGAGCCCGTCGAGCATGGCGTCGTCGTGGACGCCGAGCTCGCCCGGCCAGGCCTTGCCGTCCTGCGAGACGTACGCGGCGCAGGTCTCGACCAGGCCGAAGCCGCCGTCGGCGCGGCGCGCGAGGAAATGGAGCTCGGCGTCGGAGAGGGTTCCGTCGGCGTGGCTCTGCTGGTTGGTGAGCGGCGCGAGCCAGACGCGGTTGCGCGAGACGACGCCGGGGCGGAGCGCGAGGGGAGCGAGCAGGGGGCTGGTCATCGTGGAGTAGCCGGCGCGGTAGCACGACCCCGAGGTCGGGTTGAAGGGGCGACGCGCCGCGTAACTGCGCGCCCGGGGTCGGCGTAGCCTCGGGCCATGAACGAGCGCGCGGCCGCGGTGGGCAATGGGGTGTCGGCGTGAAGCGCGCGGGGGCCCTCCACCGCATCGCCGACGACCTGACCGGCCGGGGGCTGAGCGCGTGGCTCCTCTCCGCGGTGCTGCTGGGCTTTTACTTCGGGCTGTATGTTCCGGGGGAGACGGCGCGGCTGCTGACCAGCGTGGGCAAGGGCGTGTGGCTGCTGGGCGCGGCCGTCGCGGCGGTGACCGTGGCCGTGCACGCGTACTTCGCGCGGCGCGACGGGACGCTCTCCGCGCGCGGCGAGGCGGTGCTCGGGGCGAAGGTCTTCGGGCTCTCCATGGCGACGGCGGGGCTGTCGGCGTGGTTCGCGCGGGCGCTCGATCCGGCGGAGCACGACGGGCGGCACCTGCTGCTGTCGCCGGGCGCGCGGTGGTCGACGCCGACGCTCGCGGCGCTGCTGGGCGGGGCGGGCGCGCTGGCGGCCTTCGGGGCCGTGCGCATGGC
>JAQBQI010000187.1 GCA_028287085.1 Myxococcaceae bacterium | reverse complement strand
ACCACGAGCTGTCCCGCCGGCCAGTCGGCCTGCGCGGGCGCCTGCGCGAACCTCCAGACCGACGGCGCCAACTGCGGCGCCTGCGGCGCGCGCTGCCCCGCGGGCAACACCTGCGTCGCCGGCGCCTGCTCGACGAGCTGCCCCGCCGGCCAGACCGTCTGCGGCGGCGCCTGCGTCAACCTCATGAGCGACGGCACCAACTGCGGCGCGTGCGGCACCGCCTGCCCCACCGGCAACGTGTGCGCCGCCGGGGCCTGCGCGACCAGCTGCCCCACGGGCCAGGCCGCGTGCTCGGGCGCGTGCGTCAACCTCCAGGCCGACGGCGCCAACTGCGGCGCGTGCGGCACCGCCTGCCCCGCGGGCAACGTCTGCAACGGCGGCTCGTGCAGCACGAGCTGCCCCGGCGGACAGTCGGTCTGCGGCACCGCCTGCGTGACCCTCACCACCGACAACGCCAACTGCGGCGCGTGCGGGACGGTCTGCCCCGCGGGCAACGTCTGCAACGCCGGGGCGTGCTCGACGAGCTGCCCCGCGGGCCAGACCGTGTGCGCGGGAACCTGCGTGACGCTGGCCGCGGACAACGCCAACTGCGGCGCGTGCGGCGCGCGCTGCCCCGCGGGCAACGTGTGCAACGCCGGGGCGTGCTCGACCACCTGCCCGGCCGGGCAGGCGGTCTGCTCGGGCAATTGCGTGACGCTCGCCACCGACGGCGCCAACTGCGGCGCGTGCGGGACGGCGTGCCCCGCGGGCAACGCCTGCGTCGCCGGCGCCTGCGCCGTCGCGTGCCCCACCGGGCAGAGCGTCTGCGCGGGCGCCTGCCGCGACCTGCAGACCGACAACGGCCACTGCGGCGCCTGCGGCATGGCCTGCCCGGCGGGCCAGTCGTGCGCGGCCGGCGCCTGCCAGCTCTCGTGCAGCGCCGCGCAGACCGTCTGCGCCGGCGCGTGCCGCGACCTGCAGACCAGCAGCGCCCACTGCGGCCGCTGCGACAACGCCTGCCCCGCCGGCCAGATGTGCTCGGGCGGGAGCTGCGCGGCCTCGTGCGGCGCCGGCCTCTCGACCTGCGGCACCGCCTGCGCCAACACCGCGACCGACCCGGCCCACTGCGGCGCGTGCGGGACGGTCTGCGCGCTCGCCAACGCCACGGCCTTCTGCCTCGCGGGCCGCTGCGGCGTCGCGGCGTGCGGCGGGGCCTTCGCCAACTGCGACGCCGACCCGGCCAACGGCTGCGAGGTCAACACCGCCGCCGCGCTCGCCCACTGCGGGCGCTGCGGCAACGCGTGCCCCGCGGTCGCCAACGGCGCGCCCGCCTGCGTCGCGGGCGCCTGCGTGACGACCTGCGACGCGGGCTTCACCCTGTGCGGCGGGGCCTGCGTTCCGGTCGCCACCGACCTCGCCAACTGCGGGCGCTGCGGCAACGTGTGCCCGGCCGTCACCAACGGCGCGGCGACCTGCGCGGCCGGCGCCTGCGGGCTCACCTGCAGCGCCGGCTTCGCCGACTGCGACGCCGCCGCCACCAACGGCTGCGAGGTGAACACCAGCACCACGGTCGCCCACTGCGGCCGCTGCGGCAACGCGTGCCCGGCGGTCGCCAACGCGACCCCGACCTGCGCCGCGGGCGCCTGCGGCTTCGCCTGCAACGCGGGCTACACCCTGTGCGGCGGCGCCTGCGTGCCGCTCACCACCGACCTCGCCAACTGCGGGCGCTGCGGCAACGCGTGCCCTGCCATCGCCAACGGCGCGCCCACCTGCGCCGCCGGGGCCTGCGGGCTCGCCTGCGCCGCGGGCTTCGCCGACTGCGACGGCGCGGCGGGCGACGGCTGCGAGGTCAACACCGTCACCGCGGTGGCCAACTGCGGGCGCTGCGGCAACCCGTGCCCCGCGGTCGCCAACGGCACGCCCACCTGCGCCGCGGGCGCCTGCGGCTTCACCTGCGCCGCGGGCTTCACCGCCTGCGGCGGCGCCTGCGTGAACCTCCTCACCGACCGCGCCAACTGCGGCCGCTGCGGCGGCGCCTGCAACGTCGGCGACTCGTGCCGCGCGGGCCTCTGCACCCCCGACTGCACCGGCTCGATGTGCGGTCTGCTCTGCGTCGACCCCGCCACCAACGTCAGCCACTGCGGCGGCTGCAACAACGCCTGCCCGGCGGCCGCCAACGCCGCGCCGGCCTGCGTGTCGAGCGCCTGCGCGCTGACCTGCAACGCCGGCTTCGGCAACTGCGACGCCGCCGCGGGCAACGGCTGCGAGGTGAACACCAGCACCGCGGTCGCCCACTGCGGCCGCTGCGGCGCCGCCTGCCCGGCGGTCGCCAACGCGACCCCGACCTGCGCCGCGGGCGTCTGCGGCGCGGCCTGCGCGACGAACTTCGCCAACTGCGACGCCAACCTCGGCAACGGCTGCGAGGCCAACACCTTCACCGACAACGCCAACTGCGGCGGCTGCGGCGTGCTCTGCACCGGCGACAACTTCTGCTACCGCGGCGCGTGCGTGACGGGCACCTGCGTGGGCGGCTCGAACCTGCTCTCGCGCTCGCCGGGCCGCAACATGATCATCTGCGACCACCCCACCGACGCGGTGTGCGAGCAGGACTACGGCGCGCTCTGCCCGCCGACGTGGCACCTATGCACGCGGCCCGAGCTCGTGAACCGCAACGCCGGGTGGACCTACGCCCCCGCGCAGCAGGTGCTCGGGGCGATCTACTGCCGCAACGGCAGCGGCGCCGGGCACTACACGGTGAGCCCGGCCACCGGGGGCATGAGCAACCCGTCGGCGTTCAATTGCGCCGACGGCAGCTCGCAGCCCGCCTGCCCCACCGGGTACGGCTGCAACGAGCAGAGCACCTTCGCCCTCTGCTGCGCGCCGAACCCGCTCTGCGGCAACGGCGCCGTCGACTCGGTCGAGGAGCAGTGCGACGACGCCAACGGCAGCGACGCCGACGAGTGCCTCACCAACTGCACCTGGCGCGTCCCGTCGGCGCACGGCCTCGCCGGCCCCGGCTGCTGAACAACGACCCCTCCCGCTGAAGCCCCCTTCGACCGCGCCGCGCTCAGTCGTGGCGCGCGCGCGGCAGCATCGACGCGCTGTGCGTCTCGTTGCGCCGCGTGACCTGCACGCGCGCGATCTCGCGGCGGTCGGAGGCGGCCACGAGCGCCAGCAGCTGCGCCTCGCTGACCGCGTCGCCCGCCTCGCCGTCGGGCCACGGCGGCGGGTCGGCGAAGGGCGCCGCGCCCGCGACGGCCATCAGCTCGTCGGCCTCGTGCAGCAGCTGCGCGTGCGCCTCGCGCAGCAGCGGGAGGAGCGCCACGCCCTCCTCGACGTGGCGGTGCAGCGCCGCCCGCACCCGCGGCGACTGCATCGCCAGCACGTCGAGGAAGACCGGAATCGAAGCCCGCCGTGTCGACTGCTCCTGGTCCATACGAAAACGAGTAATACAATCCGCCGCGGCGTCAACTTACGGCGGGGCCGTCAGTGCTGCGGCACCCGCGCGGGCCCGCCGCGGAGCCCGAGGGCCTGGTCGTCGTAGTGCACGTAGACCCGCGTCCCGGGGTGCTGCGCGTCGGCGTAGACGCCGCTCCAGCCGGCCGGGACGTGCGGCTCGGTCCAGCGGTAGAGCCAGCGCGCGTCGGGGGGGCTGAGGTTGACGCAGCCGTGCGAGCGGGCGGCCCCGAAGCCGTTGTGCCAGAAGGCCCCGTGCAGCGCGAAGCTGCCCTCGAAGTACATCACCCACGGCACGTCGTCGATGCTGTACGGGCCGTCGTGGGCGCTGTTGCCGTCCATCGTGGTGGCGACGTGCTTCGAGAGGATCCGGAAGCCGCCCTGCACCGTCTCGTAGTTCTGGTCGGGGTTGGCGCGGTCGCGCCGCCCGCTGCTGACCACGCTCGCGTAGACCGGGCGCGCGCCCTCGTAGGCCACGACGCTCTGGCGGTCGAGGTTCACGTCGATCCACTTCTCGTCGGGCGCGCCGAGGTCGCGCGGCGGGTCGTGGCGGGTCACCACGCGCACCTGGCTGGCGCGCACGAAGGTGCCGTCGACGGCGCGGTAGTACTGCTCGCCCGCGACGCTCGTCGGGGGCTCGTCGACGAGCTGCACGGTGGCGTGGTGCCACGCGCGGCCGACGGGGCTCATCGCGCGCCCGGCGGCGCGGTAGGTCGACGCGCCCGCCCCGGCGACGAAGGCCAGCGGCAGGTGGTGCTGCTCGCCGTCGAGGGCCACGCCCTGGAACATCGGCGCCGGCGCCAGCGGCGTGAGCGAGCTCGCGCGCACGTAGCCGCCGGTCTGGGTGTGCCAGTACGAGGCGCCGTCGGGGGCGCGCTCCTCGCGGTGGAGCGAGACGTACATGCCCGCGAGCAGGCGGCGCTGGAGGGGCGTCCCGGCGAGGCCGCGGAGCTCCTCGAGGCGCGGCGGACCAGCCGGGACGAGGACCCCGGGGAGGGGGCGGGGGTTGAAGCGGCCGAGCTCGTAGCCGCGCACGTCGTCGGCCGTCGGCAGCTGGCGGAACACCGCCGCCGAGCGGTTGGCCCGCGCGTAGGCGAAGGGCATCGCGGCTTCGAGGTCGGGCGGGTCGGGCAGCCGCGCGGCGATGGGCTGGTCGACGAGGGTGCGGCTGAGCAGGGCGAGCGAGCCGACGCAGACGTAGCCGCCGCCCTCGACCTCGTACCAGCCGGCGCCCTCGACCCCGCGGCGCGCGGGGCAGCCCGCGTTGCCGACGGGTCCGCGCACGATGGTGACGAGGCCGCCCGCGCGGGCGTAGCCGACCCACGCGGCGTTGGCGCGCGGCGCCCCGACGACCGCGGTGCGCCAGCCGAGGGCGGTGATGGTCGGCAGCGCGGGCGGGGCGTCGCCGGGCGGGGCGTCGCCCATCGAGGCGTCGTCGATCGAGGCCGCGTCGGGCGCGGTGCCATCGGGCGCGGCACCATCGAGCGAAGCGCCGTCGGCGCTGGCGTCGGGCGCGTCGTCGGGCTCGGGCGGGCCGGCGTCGTCGGGCTCGGGGTCGGGGTCGGGCTCGGGTTCGAGGGCCGATCCGCCGGCGTCGTCGTCGGCGCGCGGGGCCACGCTCGGGTCGCGCGGGAGGGTGAGCGCCTCGTCGTACGGGGCCGCGGGGGCGGCGGCCGCGTCGGGCTGCGTGGCGCGCTCCCAGAGGGCGTCGAGGTCGCTGCACCCGACGGGCGTCACCGCCGCGAGGAGCGCGAGAAACAAGCCCGATCGTGCTGTCGAGGGGTGGCGCATGGGAGGGTCGCTCGGGGCGTCCCGGGCGCTAGCACGCGGCCGCGGGCGACCCGACATTCCTGGCGACGGTGGGGCGCCGGGAGGGCGACACTGCGGGCATGTCCGACCCCTTCACGCTCGACCAGCTGCGCGCGCTGCTGACGGTGGCCGAGGAGGGCAGCTTCTCGGCCGCGGCGCGCAAGCTGCGTCGCGTGCAGTCGGCGGTGAGCAGCGCCATGTCCAACCTCGAGTCGCAGCTCGGCGTCGACCTCTGGGACCGCTCGGCGAAGGTCCCGCGGCTCACGGCGCAGGGCGAGGCGGTGCTCGCGGGGGCGCGCCGGGTGTGCGCCGAGGCCGACGCCCTGCGGCAGCTCGCCGCGGGCCTCGCGGGCGGCCTGGAGGCCTCGGTGTCGCTCTGCG
>JAQBQI010000615.1 GCA_028287085.1 Myxococcaceae bacterium | reverse complement strand
CTCCGGCCCGCCGACCTGATCGTCGAGGAGCACCCCGTCCCGCTCCCCGAAGCCTACGTGGCGGTGCGCGACTGGACGGTGCCGCGCCGCTGGATCATGCCCGACGGCTCGCGCGCCGAGGCGGCCGCGCTGCTGCGCGAGATGCCCGGCGCCGTCGACGCGCTCCGCTGCGACGCCTCGGGCTGCGCGCTGTGGCCCGACGTCGCGGCGATCGTGGCGCTCTCGCCCGCGGCCCGCAGCCGGCTCTACTCCTCGCTCGCGGAGGTCAACGCCAACCCGCAGGCCGACGACGCCTTCCACCGGCCGGCGTCGCTCGGGCCCTTCAGCCGCACGCCGGGGCTCCCGCCCGGGGCCGTCCCCTTCATCGACGCGTACACCTGGGACCAGAACGGCACGCCGTCCTTCTCCGACATCTCCGGCGTGTGCTCGCACCTCGGCGGCCGCGAGGCCTGCAACGCCTTCGTGCGCGCGATGCTCAGCCGCCCGAGCGCGGGCGTTCGCCTGCGCGTCGGGGCGCCCGGCGTCGTCGACCGCGCCGTCGCGGAGTTCGCGCCCGGGCGCCAGGCCGAGGTGCGCGAGGCGCTGACGACCGCCGCCGCCGCGGGCCCGTCGTCGACGGTGGCGCTCGCGACGCTGCTGCCCCCGTGGGCGCGCGAGCGGCTCGACACCTTCCCCGCCCTCAACGAAGACTGGACCAACTGCTTCTGGACCTCGCTGCGCTTCCTCGACCGCGCGCCGCAGGTGGTCGGCAGCTTCGACGTGATGGAGGCCGTGCTCGGCGCCGACTTCGAGCGCGTGTCGGGCGCCCCGCGCTTCGGCGACGTCGCGCTGCTGCGCAACGGCCGCGGCCGTCCCATCCACGCCGCCAACGTGCTGCTCGCGGGCTACGTCTACACGAAGAACGGCTTCGGCCACCTGCAGGCGTGGCGCGTCGCGCCGCTCGCCGACGTGACCGCCGACTTCCCGATGACCGCGACGACCGAGTACTGGCGCCCGCGCGCCGCCGCGCCGCGCTGATACTGATCGGCGAGTGGGCGGCGGGAGCAGAAACCGCAAGGGCGCAAGGGTCGCAAGGAGAGCAACGAGGAGGAGAGGGAAGGGAGGTGGAGGTGGTGACCGGGACCGCTCGACGCGGGGGCCACGCGGCCTGCGCCGGACCTTCCATCCGTCGCCTCCTTGCGACCCTTGCGCCCTTGCGGTTTCTGCTCCCACCGCCCGACGCCGCGGTGAATCCACGGCCCCGCGGTTGCGCGCGGGTCGGCCGGTCGTAGCTTCGCGCGCTTCGACGCCCCCGCGGAGGTGCCCGATGCGCGACGAGACCATCGACTGCCGGCCCCACCCCTTCATGCGCGCGCTGGGCTGGATCGGCCCCCTCGTGTACGGCCCCATGGCCGCGTTTCCATGGTTCGATCGCCCCGTCTTCCCGCCCGAGATGGCGGTTCTCTGCACCGCGATGTTCGCGGTCATGGCGGCCCTCTCGCCCGTCCTCTTCTTGCGCCCCTTCGTGCGCGTTGACGCCGCGGGGCTGGTCTGGCGCTCGGCCTTCGGGTGCACCCACGCCGCGCCCTGGTCGAGCGTCGCGGGCCTTCGCACCAGGGGCCAGGCCAACCCGACCCTGCAGGATTTCATCGCCGACCTCGACGACAGCCGCTCGGTGCGCTGGTCGCCGCAGTGGACCAACGCCGCGCAGCTCCGCGAGCGGGTGCTGCGCTGCCTCGATCGCACCTCGTACCGCATGCACGGCGGCTTCGAGGAGGCCCCGGTGCGCGTGAGCTTCCCGGCGTGGCCCCGTCGGATCGAGGCTGCCTTCGCGTTCGCCTTCGCCGCGGGTGGCCTCCTGTTCTTCGGGTGGTGCGGGGTGATGCTCGTCGAGATGATCCGCCGCGGCGGCGACGTCGGCCCGGTGCTGTACATGCTCGCGCTCTTCGTGCTCCCGATGGCCTCCTTCGCGCTCTCGGCGGCGACGGTGATGTGGCGCCAGCGGCACGCCCACAGCCGCGACGTGCTGGTGATCGACCCGCGCGGTCTCTCCGTCACCGGCGGCGAGGTCGAGCTCCGCGCCTCCTGGAACGACGTCACTGCCGTTACCCCGCTCCCGTCGCTCAGCCCCTCGGCGCTGCGCGTCGTCACCATGGCCGGCGCCTTCGTCGTCCCCTACGACGCGCTTGGACTCGTGCGCTCGCAGCTCCGGACGCGGCTCCCGCCGTCGGTGCGCGAGGCCTGGGAGCGCCCCGACGGCGACGACGCCGCCCGCGCGACGACGCCGCCCGACGGCTCGCGCCGTCACGGCTTCGAGGTGCTGGGCAGCGTCGCGCCGTGGCTGCTCGACGCCGTCGCGGCGACGCTGATCTGCTTCTGGACGCTCACCACCCTCGCCATGCGCCCCGACGACCAACCCATCACGCTCCCGGCCGCGCACTTCGCCACGCTCGCGACGCTCTGCGCGCTGTTCGTGCTGCTCCACCGCGGCGCCCGCGCCCTCCTTGGCGTCACCGTCTCGCCGACGGGCTGCGCCTGGTCGGGCCCCTGGCGCCGCCGTCGCTTCGCCTGGAGCGAGGTCGCCGCCGTGGGCTTCCCCGCCTACCCCTACGCGCGCCTCTCGCTGCGCCTCTCCGACGGGACCCGCCTCTGGTGCTTCCCCTCGCTGCTCGCGGGCGGCAACGCGCTCGTCGCGACCTTCCGCGAGCACCTCGCCGGCGTGCCCCGCTCCGAAACCCCTTGAAATACGGTGTCCGACCACGTTCGGCCGCGCCGAACGCCGTCCATGCGGTTACCTGATCGACCTTCGGCGCCCCCGAACGCCGCCCGTGCGGTCACCTGACCCACCTTCGGCCGCGCCGAACGCCGTCGGACATCGCGCCCACCCACGTTCGGCGCGCGGCAACGCCGCCGGACACGATGCCCGACCCGCGGCGCCCGCGCCCGACCGCGACGGAGGTCACGCCCCGCGCGAAACCACCTGTCCGGCCGCGGCGCCCGGTCTGATACGGTCGCGACCATGCTCGCCGTGAATCCACGCCTCGTCGTCGCGCTCCTGGGCTGTCTCGCCGTCGCCTGCTCGACCGGCAGCTCGGTCGTCGGCGGTTCGCTCGACGCCGGCACCGACGCCGGCTCCGCTCTCGACGTCACCGACCTCGGCAAGCCCGACGTCTCCGCCATGGACGCCTTCGACGCGCCCGCCGACGTCGGCGTCGACGCGCCCGCCGACGTCGCGGTCGACGCGCCGGTGATGGACGCCGACGTGATGACCCGCTGCGCCGCCAACACCGACTGCGCGGCCGACCCGGCGGGACCCGTCTGCGACACCACCACCGGGCGCTGCGTCGCGTGCTCGGCCGCGAGCGACGTCTGCCCCAACGGGCGCTACTGCGACGACGCCAGCCACACGTGCGTTCCGGGCTGCCGCGACGACGACGCCTGCACCGGCGCCGCGCCCGCCGACGGCGGAACCTCCCGCGACGGCGGCACGGGCGCCGGCCGCCGCTGCGACCGCGTGTCGCGCACCTGCGTCGAGTGCCTCGCCAACCCCGACTGCCCCGCCGGAACCCTCTGCGTCGGCAACCTCTGCGTGACGGGCTGCACCGTCGAGAGCCCCTGCCCCGCGGGGCAGACCTGCTGCACCGGGGCCTGCGTCGATCCGCTCGCCAACATCGCCCACTGCGGCGCGTGCGACCGGCGCTGCGCGGTGCCCAACGGGTCGGCGGTGTGCCTCAACGGCAACTGCACCGTCGGCATGTGCGCGGCCCCCTTCGGCAACTGCGACGGCGACAACGCCAACGGCTGCGAGACCAACACCCTCACCGCCGTCGCCCACTGCGGCGCCTGCGGGGCCGCGTGCCCCGTGCCCGCCAACGCCGCGGCGGTCTGCACCGCGGGCGCGTGCGGCTTCACCTGCACCGCGGGCTTCGCCGACTGCGACGGCAACGCGGCCAACGGCTGCGAGGTCGACCTCCGCTCCGACCTCACCCACTGCGGAACCTGCTCGACCGTCTGCAACCCGCCCAACGGCACGCCCGCGTGCGTGATGGGCGCCTGCGCCGTCGCGGCCTGCGCCACGGGCTTCGGCGATTGCGACCTCAACGCCACCAACGGCTGCGAGACCGACGTGCGCCGCAGCACCGGCAACTGCGGCGGCTGCGGCCGCGCGTGTGAGGAGCGCGCCAAC
The DNA here is from genome assembly GCA_028287085.1 of Myxococcaceae bacterium. Taxonomy (GTDB): domain Bacteria; phylum Myxococcota_A; class Polyangia; order Polyangiales; genus SCUS01. Next base: position 6,373 of record JAQBQI010000615.1, on the reverse strand, counting down.
GCCTTCCCGGGCTGCCTCGCCGGGGCCTGCGTGACCTCGTGCGTGATGGGCTTCCAGGACTGCAACGGCGTCGAGGCCGACGGCTGCGAGGTCGACCTGCGCGTGAGCGCGGCCAACTGCGGGTCGTGCGGCCGGGCCTGCAACCCCTCCAACGCGACGGGCACCTGCGCGGCCGGCGCGTGCACGATCGCGCGCTGCGACGCGGGCTTCGCCGACTGCAACGGCAGCGCGGCCGACGGCTGCGAGGTGAACCTCCAGAGCGACGTCAACCACTGCGCGAACTGCACGACGGTGTGCATGGTCCCCAACGGGACGCCGGCCTGCGCGGCGGGCGTGTGCGGCCTCGCCACCTGCATGGCGGGCCGCGGCGACTGCGACCGGATGCTCTCCACCGGCTGCGAGGTCGACCTGACCACCGACCCGCGCAACTGCGGCGGCTGCGGGACGGCCTGCGACGTGGCGAACGCGACGGCCGGCTGCGCGGGCGGCCGGTGCACCGTGGCGATGTGCGCCGCGGGCTACGGCGACTGCAACGCGAGCGCGGCCGACGGCTGCGAGGTGAACCTCACCACCACGCTCTCCTCGTGCGGCAGCTGCGGCAACGCGTGCTCGCTGCCCAACGCGACGCCGGTGTGCGCCGCGGGGCGCTGCGCGATCGGGCGCTGCAACGACGGCTTCGCCGACTGCGACGGCAACCCGGCCAACGGCTGCGAGGTCAACACGCAGACCACGGTGGCGGCCTGCGGGGCCTGCGGCAACGCGTGCGCGCTGGCCAACGCGACGCCGTCCTGCGCGGGCGGGCGCTGCGTCGTGGCGAGCTGCAACGGGGCATTCGCCGACTGCAACGGCGCGGCGGCCGACGGCTGCGAGGTCAACGCGACCAACGACCCGCGCAACTGCGGCGGGTGCGGGCGCGCGTGCTCGTTGCCCAACACGGCGGTGGCGGGCTGCGGGGCGAGCGCGTGCACGGTGCTGAGCTGCGCCGCGGGCTTCGCGAACTGCGACGGCGCGGCGAGCAACGGCTGCGAGGTGAACACGCAGAGCGACGCCAACAACTGCGGCGGCTGCGGGACGCGCTGCGCGTCGGGGGTCTGCCGCGAGGGCGCCTGCCAGGGCTTCGGCGGGGCCTTCGAGTCGAGCGATCCGGGCTGCGTGTCGTGCAACAACGGCAACCCCTTCACCGGCACCTGCGGCTGCCCGGGGGGCTTCGCGACGACCTTCAACTGGCGCGTGATCAACGACTGCCGCGGGCGCGGCACGCAGGTGGGCGCGCTGGCGACCTTCTGCGGGGCCTCGACCGGGGGCGAGTTCGGCGGCGGGTACCAGCAGGACGACGGCGTTCCGGGCGGACTCGGGTGCCGCGCGGCCAACCCGTACACGGGCGGGTGCTCGTGCCCGGGCGGGTACACGACCATCGGGTTTCGCACGCTGGCCGACACGAGCCGCGGGCTCATCGGGTCGAACCCGGCGCTGTGCATCGCCAACGGCGGTCCGCGGCCGGGCTTCGGCGGGGCGTACCAGGTCGACGACGCCGTGCCGGGCGGGCTCTCGTGCCGGGCGGCCAACCCGATCACGGGCGGGTGCTCGTGCCCGGCGGGCTACGGCGGCGCCGCGCTGCGCGTCGAGGTCGACAGCAGCGCCGGCTTCATCGGCTCGGTGGTCATCGTCTGCGTGCGCTGAGGCGGGCGGTCAGATCCGCCCGAGGTTGATCGCGACCCAGCCGTCGCGGATGGGCTCGCCGTCGGGGTCGAGGTTCTCGTCCCCGGCGCTCACCACCACCACCACCAGCTTTGCGACGCCCTCCAGCGCGTCGAGGCGCGCCGACCACTCGCCCGTCGAGATGAGCTCGGAGTCGACGGTTCCCATGATGTGGCCGTCGGGGCCGACGCGCAGCACCGACGCCACCCAGCGCGTGTACGGCGACGCGTGCACCCAGACGCCCACCGCCGTCACCCGCGGCGCAAGGCCGAGGTCGAGCGTCATCGCGGCGTGGCCCGTCGGCGCGACGCCCGTCACCGTCGTCCACGCGGGCAGCTCGGACCACTGCGCCGTGCGCGCGGGCGCCGCCGCCAGCGGGGCGTCGAGCACCATGCGCGCGCTCGCCCCGGCCAGCAGCGCGCCCCAGAAGCCGCGGGGCTCCTCGCGGGTCACGCGCTTGAGCACCTCCATCACGTCGGGCTCGTTCCAGAACCGCGGCGAGTCGTGCGGAGTGAGCTGCACCGGCGCTTCGAGCAGGCCGCGCAGGAAGGTGCCGCGGTCGTCGTCCCAGCGCGCGGCCATGGCGTCGAGCACCGCCGCGGCGCCCCGCTGGGCAGCAGGCGAGCGCGCGTCGTCGGACCACCACGCGCGCGTCGGCTCGGACTGAAAGGCGCGCACGTCGTCGGGGTCGAGCGGGAGCTCGGTGGCGCGGCGCGCGAGGCTGGCGCCCATCGCCCGCACGAAGCCGATCGGGTGGTCGGCCTTCGCGCCGTAGATGCACGCCTCGGCGATGGCCTGCGCCAACCGGCGCCGCCGCGCGTCCGGGTCACCGAGCGCGTTCACCACGCCGAACGCGGTCGCGCGATCCCACGGGCCCGCGTACGAGAGGGCGTCCACCACGGCCTCGCCCCGCACGAGGTCGCCCGCCAGGTAGAGGTCGAAGGAGGGCGACCCCCCGCGGTCGCCGTCGGGCAGCGGCAGCGCGACGCCCGTGCGCCTCTCCAGGGCGTCCATCACGGCCTCGGCGTCGGCGAGCACCGCGAGCGCCGCCTCCGCGCTCACGCCCGGCATCACGTGCACGTCGACGGGCGCCCGCAGCGAGCGCAACACGCCGACCTCGCCGGTGGGGCGCACGCCGTCGACGGGGATGGCCTGGCCCCACGCGCGCTCGGGCCACCGCGGGATCTCCCGCGGCGACTGCGCCGACGCCGCGCCGGAGACGAGGGCGAGCGCGAGGGCGAGCGCGGCGCGGGGGAAGGGCATGGGTGGGTGAGTGTGCCAGCGGGGTCGGAGGTTCCAAGGTATTTGCGGGCGTCGCGCGCGGTGTGCGATCGTCCCGGCCCGATGGCTACCCGACTGCACCCCCTCGCGAGCGCCGTGACGGTCGACCTGTCCCACGGGCGCATCGAGCTACAGACCCCGTCGCTCGCGCGCGCCGTCGCGGTGCCGGCGGCGTGGCTGGCCCGCGCGGTGGCCGCCCTCGGCGACGGCGTCGACCCCCTCGCGAAGTCCCTCGCGGAGAGCATCGCCAAGGACGCGGCGATCATCCTCGACGGCACCAACGACCCCGCGCCCGAGGAGGTCGCCTACGCCATCGCCCTCGCCTTCGGGCAGCGCGGCCTGGGCATCGCGGCCTTCGAGCGCTTCGGCGACGCCCTCACCCTCCTCTGGAACTTCCCCCCCGCCACCGACGCCTCCTTCCACCGCTTCGCCGCGACGCTGGTGGGCCAGGTCGTCACCGACGTCACGGGCGTCCCCACCCAGGCCGCCGTGCTCTCCACGCAGTCCGACGGCCTCACCCTCTTCCTCGGCGCCGCGGCCGCGTGCGCCTTCGTGCGCGAGCGCGCCAACCGCGGCGAGGCCGGCCCCCAGATCCTCGCGACCCTCCTGGGAGGTGCCTCCGCATGAGCTCCGAAGTCATCGCCCGCCTCGAGACCCTCCTCGACCGCGTCGTCACCCGACGCGCGCAGCCCCGCGTCGCCCCGGCGCCCGTCATCGTGGCCGCGACCGCGCCGAAGCCCATCGCGCCCGAGGCCCTCCGGCCCGAGGCCCCGCGCTTCGAAGCGCGCCGGCCCGAAGGCCCCGTCGAGGCCCGCAAGCCCGAAGCCCCCGTCGAGAAGCCCGCCGCGCCCGCCGCCGAGCTTCGCAAGCCCGAAGCCGCCGTCGAGCGGCCCTCCCTCGCCGAGCCGCGGGCCTTCCTCGAGCTGCCCGTCGAGCCGACGCTCGTCGCCCGCCGCGCCATCGAGCCGCTCTCGACAGCGCCCGACCCCGCCGCCGAGTCGTCGCAGGCGCCGCAGAAGTCCGTGCCGCTGCCCGGCCCGGCGCGGGTCAGCCGCCCCGACGACCGCATCGCGGCCTCCTTCGCCGCGGGCGCCTCGGTCTCCCCGGGCCTCGGCGAGGACGACGCCGACCACGTCGAGACCCTCGCCTTCCGCGTCGGCCGCGCGCTCCCGCGGCCCCTCCAGGTGCCCGCCCCGCCGCTGCCCGTCGTCACGCGCGACGAGTCCGGCGAGCGGCGCTCCGAGCGCTTCTCCCCGGCGCTCCCGGCGACGCCCGTCGCGGCGCCCGTGAGCGCGGCGCCCGTCGCCCCCGCGGCCGCGTCGCTGCGCTCCCTCCTCCAACGCTCCGTGGCCCTGCGCCCGCGGGGGTGACGGGCGCGCGGTCCCTCCTCCGATGTCGTCCGACCCGCCCGTGACCGACCCCGCCTCGCCCCGCTTCTCCGCGCACGGCGCCTTCGGCCGCTACCTCCTGCTCGGCACCATCGCCCGCGGCGGCATGGGGGAGATCCACCTCGCGCTCGCGGGCTCGATCGCCCACGCCCAGAAGCTCTGCGTGGTGAAGACCATCCGCGCGGAGTTCACCGGCGAGGACAACCTGGTCGCGCGCTTCCTCGACGAGGGCCGCGTTCTCTGCGCGTTGCAGCACCCCAACATCGGCCAGGTGATGGAGGTCGCGATCGAGCAGGGCGTGCCCTACCTCGCGATGGAGTACGTCGGCGGCACCGACCTCGCCGAGGTCATCGACGCCTGCCGCGGGTCGCGCGAGTACCCGCCCCTCGACGTGGTGCTCTCGTGCCTCGCGGGCGTGCTCGACGGCATGGCCTACGCGCACCGCGCGCAGGGCCTCGACGGCACGCCCTTCCACCTGGTGCACCGCGACCTCTCGCCCGAGAACATGCGCGCCTCGTGGGACGGCGACGTGAAGGTGCTCGACTTCGGCACCGCCCTCGCCGTGGGACGCAGCGCGCAGACCGTCCACGGCGCCATCTTCGGCAAGCCCGGCTACATGGCCCCCGAGCAGGCGCGCCGCGAGACCCTCGACCCGCGCACCGACCTCTACGCCATCGGCGTCGTCGCCTGGGAGCTGCTCACCCTGCGCGACTGGATGACCCTCGACCTCGTCGACCACCTGCGCGCCCTCGCCGACGGCACCCACCACCCGGCGGCGCCGTCGACGATGCGCGACGACGTCCCCGGGGCGCTCGACTACTGGGTCGCGCGCATGACCGCGCACACCCCGGCCGAGCGCTTCGCCGACGCCGCCAGCGCCCGCCGCGCGCTGCTCGACCTCGCCCAGGCGGCCGGCCTGCGCATCGACCGCGAGGTCATCGCCGACGGGCTGCGCGCGCTGCTCCCCGGCGCGCAGGAGGCCGAGACGAAGCGCAACCAGGCGTGGATCGCCGACGCCCGCGCGGCCCGCGGCACCACCGGCGAGCCGCCGCGGCTGCGCCTGCAGGTGAACACCGAGCCGCTCGCGCCGCGCGACCCGACGGTGCTGCCGGGCACGCCCTACCGCCTCGGCGCGCGCATCGGGGCGGGCGGCATGGGGGAGGTCTTCGCCGCGGAGCACGTCGACCTGGGCCGCCCGGTCGCGCTCAAGGTGCTGTCGCCGGCGCTCTCGTCCGACCCGGCGCTGGTGCAGCGCTTCCGGCTGGAGGCGCGGGCCATCGCGGCGCTGTCGCACCCCAACCTGGTGCAGGTCTACGACCTCGGCACCACCGACGACGGGCGGATGTTCTTCGCCATGGAGCGCCTGCGCGGCGAGTCGCTGCGGGGCCGGCTGGAGCGCGCGAAGGTCGCCGACCGCGGCCGCCTGCCGGCGAGGGAGTGCGTGACGATCGGGGTCGCGGTGGCCCGCGCGCTCGCCGCCGCGCACGCCGTCGGCGTGGTGCACCGCGACATCAAGCCGGAGAACATCTTCCTCACCGGGGAGGGCGCCGTGAAGGTGCTCGACTTCGGCGTGGCGAAGACCTCCAACGCGGAGATCCTGGGCGGCACCGACGGCAACGTGACGCGCGCGGGCGAGCTCTTCGGGTCGCCCGCGTACATGGCCCCGGAGCAGGCCCGCGGCCGCGAGGTCGACGCCCGCACCGACGTCTACGCCCTCGGCGCCGTGCTCTACGAGTGCGCCACCGGCACCCCCCTCTTCGAGGACGCCTCGATGGTCGAGCTCCTCGCGCGCCACATGGCGCAGGAGCCCGACGCCCCGCGCCGCCGCGCCCCCGACGCGGGCATCCCCGCGGGCCTCGAGGCCGTCATCCTCCGCTGCCTCGCGAAGGACCCGTCCGCCCGCTTCGACTCCGCCGCCGCCCTCGCCGACGCGCTCGGCCGCCCGCTCGACGTCGGTCCGGTGCCCGACGCCGTACCCGACACGGTCACCATGGCCGCGACCGCGC
>JAQBQI010000606.1 GCA_028287085.1 Myxococcaceae bacterium | reverse complement strand
GCCCTCTCCATGAATGGAGAGGGCTCCCTCCCACCTGCGCAGATCGTGCTGAAACGCACGCGTTTTCTGGAGCCCTCTCCATTCATGGAGAGGGCGGCGCGGCAGCGCGGGTGAGGTCGCTACGCCTTCGGCAGCGTGCCCGCGATGCGCGCGTAGACCTCCTCGGCGCGCGCCTCGCAGGCGTCCCACTCGATGTGGCGCTTGTTCGCGCAGTTGTAATCGAGCTTCGCCAGCTTGTGCGCCGGCAGCCCGAAGACGTCCGCGATCTTCGCCTGCACCATGCCGACGGTGACCTCTTCATTGTCACTCACGTAGTCGTCGACCGGCCGGAAGGGCCCCGGGCCCAGTCCGTAGTTGGGCGTGTTGCGCCGCTCGGGCGGCGACACGAAGAAGTGACAGGCCTCGTGCATCAGCTTCTCGGTGTCGCAGCCGCGGTCGCCCGCCACGAAGAACGAGCGCCCGTCGAAGCCCACCGGCTGCGCGAAGAAGGGCGCCTTGCCCTGCTCGTCGCCCTTCAACTCGACGATGCGAACCCCCTTCCCGGTGTTGCGGGTCACCCATTTCAGGAGCGGCTCCCAGCGGGTTCCGCAGCGGTTGGACGGGACGAGGCAGCAGGGCGTGCGGTTCTTCATGACGGGAGGTCTCTTCGGGGCGGTGACGGGTGCCTGACTTCCCCCGTGATGTCAACGCGCCCCTGAGGGCCTTCATGTATCCTCCGCCGCGATGAACCGCCGACTGCGCCTGTCCCTGTCCGCGCTCGCCCTCGCCGCCTGTAGCAGCAGCTCGCCCACGGTCCCGCCGGTCGGCACCGACGCGGGCGTGTCCGACGCCGCCGTGTCCGACGTGGCCGCGGCCGACGTGGCCACCGACACCGGCGAGGCGCCCCCGCCGATGGTCTGCCACGCCGGCACCGCCTGGGACCGCAGCGCCCCCGCCTTCCGCGACGCCACCGACGCCTACGGGCTCGCCGAGCTCACCGCGAAGCGCATGTCGACGGCCGACCTCGACAACGACGGCTACGCCGACCTCGTCGCCTGGAACGACGTCGTGAACACCCGCACCGACTTCTCCTTGCCGGTCACCGGGTGGCTCGTGCGCGTGCTCATGAACCGCCCGCGCGAGGCGGGCGCCGGGCGCCGCTTCGTCGAGGCCACTCGCGCGTCCAACTTCCTCGCGCTGCGCGACGGCACGACCGCCCGCGGCCGCCTCGTCACCGCCGTGGCCTTCGCCGACGTCGACAACGACGGCGACCTCGACGCGTACACCGGCACCATCCCCACCGCCGCCCCCACCGCGACGCAGGACCCCGATCCCGGCGACCGCGGCACCATCCTCTTCAATGACGGCCACGGCGTCTTCGCGCTCGGCCCCGAGAGCGACGTGACCTCCTCCCCCGACGAGTCGCCGCAGACCATCGGCGCCGTCTTCAATGACCAGAACCTCGACGGCCACGTCGACCTGCTGGTGGGCTATCACTCCCGCGTCTTCGGGCTCCCCATCGGGCAGCAATCGCAGATGTTTCGCGGGGCGGGCGACGGTCACTTCACCGACGTGACCGACGCCGTCGGCATGACCCTCGAGTCGACCAACGGCTCGCTGCTCACGGTCACCAACAACCGCCCGCTCTACGGAATCTCCGCCTGCGACGTCAACGACGACGGCCGCCTCGACGTGATCGGCGCCGCCTACGGCCGGCAGTTCAACCTCCTGATGACCAGCCGCGGCGAGGGCTTCGTCGACGAGTCCGAGGCCAGCGGCGTCGGCGGCGACGCCAACCGCGACTTCTCCGACAACCAGACCTACCGCTGCTACTGCGCCGCCATGCCCGGCCGCTGCCCGGCGACCGTCCCGGCCCCCTCCCCCAACTTCACCTGCGGCGGCCGCGGCACCTGGAACCCCTCCGTCGACGAGCGCCCCTGGCGCCTCAACGGCAACACCTTCTCCATCGCCTGCGGCGACGTCGACAACGACGGCGACGTCGACCTCTACACCGGCGAAATCGCCCACCCCGACGTCGGCGCCAACAGCGACCGCGCCGAGCTGCTCGTCAACGACACGGCCGCGGGCGGACCGACCCGCTTCAGCCGCCCCGGCCGCACCGCCACCGGGCTCGTGACCCCGTCGGGCGGCGGCGACGAGGGCGTGCTCAGCAACGCCATGTTCGACTTCGACAACGACGGCCGGCTCGACATCTGGTCGGGCGGCAGCGATTACCCCAACCAGTATGGCTGGCTCTTCGCGCAGGGCGCCGACGGCCGCTTCGCCGAGGTGTCGCGCGCCGCGGGCGTGCGCCACGCGTGCCCCCTGGGCGTGGCCTGGGCCGACTTCGACCACGACGGCGACGTCGACATGGTCGTCGGCACCTCCACCGCCCGCACCTGCGGCGCCGCCTGGATGGGCCGCAGCGCCGTGCGCGTCTACGAGAACGTCGCCCCCGAGGCCAACTGGACCACCATCCGACTCATCGGCGGCGGCGCCGGCGCGGCCAACCGCGCGGCCATCGGCGCGCGCGTGAAGGTCACCGCGGGCGGCGTCACCCAGCGCCGCGACGTGCAGGGCAACTGGGGCCTCGCGGGCCTCGCCACCGAGCTGCCCGTGCACGTCGGCCTCGGGGCCAACTGCGCCATCGACCGCATCGAGGTGCGCTGGCCCGACGCGCCGCACACCGTCCAGACCTTCACCGACGTGCGGGCCAACTACCCCATCGAGATCACCCAGGGGTCGAGCCGGGTGCACTACCTTCGGTAGCGCCGTCCGTCCGTGTTAGGAGCGGTGCCCATCATGGAGCGCGCCCACGTCCTCATCCTCGATTTCGGCTCGCAGTACACCATGCTCATCGCCCGGCGCATCCGGGAGGAGTCGGTCTACTGCGAGATCCACCCCTGCACGATGCCGCTGGCCGAGGTGCGCCGCCGCGCGCCCGTCGCGATCATCCTGTCGGGCGGGCCCTCCAGCGTCTTCGACGAGGGCGCGCCCTCCGTCGATCCCGCCATCTTCGACCTGGGCATTCCGCTGCTCGGCATCTGCTACGGCGAGCAGCTCACGGCCCACCTGGGCGGCGGCCGCGTCGAGCCCTCCGACTCGCGCGAGTACGGCGCCGCGAAGGTCACCGTGCACCGCAACGAGGGCATCCTCTCGCGCTTCACGGCCGGCGAGGTCATCGACGTGTGGATGTCCCACGGCGACCGCGTCGTCTCCCTGCCGCCCGGATTCGAGCCCCTGGCGACGTCGCCGCACTCGCCCTTCGCCGCCGTCGGCCACGCCGCGCGGCGCATCTACGGCGTGCAGTTTCACCCCGAGGTGGCCCACACCCCGCGCGGCACCGACGTGCTCAAGAGCTTCCTCTTCGAGGTGGCTCAGTGCGTCCCCGACTGGAGCGCCGGGGCCTTCGCCGAGGAGGCCGTCGCGCGCGTGAAGTCGATGGTGGGCGACGGCCGCGCGCTGTGTGCCTTGTCGGGCGGAGTCGACAGTTCGGTGGCGGCGATTCTGTGTCAGAAGGCGCTGGGCGACCGACTGACCTGCATCTTCGTCGACAACGGCGTGCTGCGAAAGGGCGAGCGCGAGCAGGTCGAGCGGGTGTTCCTGGGTTCGTTCGGGCTCGACCTGCGGGTGGTCGACGCGCGCAAGCGCTTCATGGACGCCCTCACCGGTATCAGCGACCCCGAGCAGAAGCGCAAGATCATCGGCCGGGTGTTCATTGAAGTCTTCGACGAGGAGGCCGCGAAGCTCGAGGGCATCACCCACCTCGTGCAGGGCACCCTCTATCCCGACGTGATCGAGAGCGTGTCCTTCAAGGGTCCGAGCGCGGTGATCAAGAGCCACCACAACGTCGGCGGCCTGCCCGAGCACATGAAGCTCGCGCTGGTCGAGCCGCTGCGCGAGCTCTTCAAGGATGAAGTGCGCGCCGTCGGCGAGGCCCTCGGGGTGCCGCGCACCATCCTGTGGCGGCAGCCCTTCCCGGGGCCCGGACTGGCCATTCGCGTGATCGGCGCGTTGTCCGAAGAGTCGTTGGAGATTCTCCGCGCGGCCGACGCCATCGTCGACCACGAGATTCGCGAGGCGGGCCTCTACGAGTCGGTGTGGCAGGCCTTCGCGGTGCTATTGCCGGTGCGCACCGTCGGCGTGATGGGCGACGGCCGCACCTACGACCAGGTGTGCGCGATTCGCGCCGTGCAGAGCCAGGACGGCATGACCGCCGACTGGGCGCGCCTGCCGCACGAGCTATTGGCGCGCATCTCGTCGCGCATCATCAACGAAGTGCGCGGCATCAACCGGGTGGTCTACGACATCAGCTCGAAGCCCCCGGCGACCATCGAGTGGGAGTGATGGGGCGGGGCGCGACCGGGGCGTCGCTGCGGTCGTGGGCCCCCTTCCCCGCTGCCGCGCGCCCTACCCCCGCGGGGCGGGGGCAGGGCTCCGACGACGGCGAGGTGGGTGCTGGACTGGCCAGCTCCTGCGCCGTCAATTCGAGCACCACGCCGACAGCTCCCGGAGCCCTGCCCCCGCCCCGCGGGGGTAGGGCGCGCGGCAGCGAGGAAGGGGGCCCACGACCGCAGCGACGCCCCGCGATCTCACGCCTCCTCCTCGCCCTCGCGATGGCCTTGCTGGGCTGCGCCACCGCGCGGCCGCGCGCGACCCCCGCCGCCGGCGCGCTCGTCTTCGCCTGTGAGCCCGCCGACGCGCGCGTGACCCTCGACGAGAACGACCTCGGCCCCTGCGCCCTCTGGTCGGCCCGCCCGCTGGGCCTCGGCGCCGGAACCCACCGGCTCGTGGTGGCGCGCGACGGCTACCTCCCGCTGGAGTCGGAGGTCGTGCCCGACGGGCGGCGCGTCACGGTGCGAGCGGTGCTCCGCCGTGTTCCGGAGTAGACGACTGCGCGATGGCCTTCGCGAGCGCGCGCTTCGCCATCTGCCCGATCGCGTAGAGGACCACCCCCGTCACCGCGAGCCCGCCCAGCGCCACCGCGACGTTGCGCGGCGAGAGCGCCTTCGCGCCGTCGGTCGCGATGAGCTCCATCGCCGAGCGCACCAGCGACCCGAGGTACGCGTGGATCACCGTCGCCGGCGCGAGGCCCACCAGCATCGAGACCACCAGCTGCCACAAGGGTAGCGCCGTGGCGCCGAGCCCGAGCGAGAGCAGCGGCTGCGGCATCACCGGCGCCAGCCGCAGCAGGATCGCGATGCGCAGCCCGTCGGTGCGCACGACGGTGTCGATGAGCTTGAAGCGCGCGGTGTCGGTGATGAGCCGCCCGTAGCGCGTCTTCGCGAGCAGCCGCCCCATGCCGAAGGAGCAGCACGCGCCGAGCGTCGCCGAGGGCAGCGCGACGCAGAAGCCCTTCACCGGGCCGTAGGCGTAGCCCGCGAGTCCCGAGAGCAGCGCCTTGGGCAACAGGATCAGCGCGCCCAGGCAATACCCGACGACGTATTGCGCCAGCGCGACGGCCTCGCCGCGGTGCATGCGGTCGGCGAGATCGACGATGGCGTGCCGCACGAAAGGGGCTTGCAGCGCGACCCAAGGTGCGATCAGCATCACGCCCACGGGCCACGCGCGGGCGAGGGTGCGCAGTCGATCGCCACCCATCATCGCGCCTCGGCGGGGTCGGACCCCGACAGACAACGCTCACGGAGAACAGGGCTGCTCATGCGCAACGGAATCGGACGACGGATGCGGTTCATCGGTGTCATGGCCCTCGCGGGGGTCGCCTTGCCCGTAGCGGGATACAGCTACGGCGTGGAGGTGCCCGAGAATGGCACGGTGGCGCACGGCCGCGGCGGCGCATTCGTGGCGCGCGCGAGCGACGTCTCCGCGGTGGGCCTCAACATGGCCGGCGTGCTCGGCCTGTCGGGCTTCCAGCTCGGGCTCTCGGTCAACGTGGGCGCGTCGTCGAATTGCTTCCAGCGCGCGGGCAACTACGAGAACCCGGCCGACGTCACGATCAACACCGCCGGCAGCCGCTTCGCGGCGCCCGGCGGCGGCGACGCGGCCTACCTCAGCCAGCCCTACCCCGAGGTGTGCAGCGGCCGCGCGGTCGCCCTCGCGGCCGACCTCTTCGCCACCTACCGCGTGCGCCGCTGGCTCGCCTTCGGCCTCGGCATCACCACCCCGAGCACCCCGGGCTCGGGCCAGGTCTTCGACGACATGGTGCGCCTCCCCAACGGCGCGTACGCCCCGTCGCCCGCGCGCAACATGCTCTTCCAGAAGAACCTCCTGGTGCTCTACCCCACCGTCGGCGTCGCGATCGCGCCGCACCCGCGGCTGCGCTTCGGCCTCACGCTCCAGCCCAGCATCGCGCGCTTCCAGTTCGGCGTGATGGCCAACGTCGACTACGGCGCGCCGCAGTCGCCCTCCACCGACCTGCTCATCCAGCTCAACGCGAGCGGCTTCTTCATGGCGGGCGCCCTGTCGACCCAGGTGCTCATCAACCGCTTCCTCTCCTTCGGCGCGCAGTTTCACTACAACAGCCCGGTGCTCGCCTCGGGCACCGCCGACACCACCGCCAACTACTACACGGGCAACCAGGTGAAGGGGCAGTTCAGCATCGACGAGATGCGCGTCCAGCTGCCGTGGAACCTCCGCGCCGGCCTCCGCTTCGCCATGCCCCGCGAGGGTCGCCCGACGCAGGACGACGGCAGCGGCACCTACGACCCGATGACCGACGACGTCTTCGACGTCGAGGCCAACTTCACCTTCGAGAACACCAGCTCGCTCGGCGTGACCAGCCTCCGCAACAGCGGCATCATCCAGGCCGACACGGCCGTCGAGCGCCCCGCCCCCGCGACGCTGCAGCTCAACAGCAACCTCGGCAACACCATGGGCGTGCGCCTGGGCGGCGACTACAACGTCATCCCCGGCCGCCTCGCGGTGCGCCTCGGCGGCTCGTACGAGACCGTCGGCCTCTCGTCGACCTCCGCCGTGGTGCACATCCCCGCCTACGCGGGCGCGAGCCTCCACGCGGGCGTCTCGTACCGGATCGGCGCGCTCACCATCAACCTCGGCTTCGGGCACTTCTTCTTCCAGGAGCTCGACGCCAGCCAGTCGCGCGGCATCATCGTGACCGCCGGCGACTCGAGCCGCCCGGGCAGCCCCCAGCTCGACCCCAACGGCTGCACCGCGGCCCAGGGACAGGGCGCCTGCACCATCAACCGCGGCACCTTCCACGGCAACCTCACCAACGGCTCCATCGGCGTCAACTACCGCTTCTGAGCGCCGCCCCGTTTACCGATCCCGGTAAGCTCCGCCCCCCCTCACCGCTCACTCTTCGACCCGCGCCGCGAGCAGCCGCCGCAGCCGCTCGGGGCTCGCGCCCAGCGCCAGCACCCGCTCGCGGTCGACCGCCACCTTGCCCGGCGCCGACCCCTTCGGCTTGCGCACGTACCTCCGCTCGGACCACGTCACCTCGGCGAAGTCGGCCCCGCGCGCGTCGCTGTGGTGCACCGCCAGCGTCGCCGCGTCGAGGAGCAGCTCGGGCGCGCACCCGGCGCCCTTCACCAGCGGCACCACCACGTGCGCCCCGGCGTAGCCGCGCGCGTGCATCCACAGGTCGTGCGGCCGCGCGATCTTCGTCGTCAGCCGGTCGTTGTCGGCCGCCCCGCGGCCCACCCAGATCTTCGCCCCGCCGCTGCCCAGGTACTCGATGTACGGCCGCCGCGGCGCCGCCTTCGCGCGCCCCCGCGACGCCACCATCTGCCCCCGCGCCACGCCCAGGGCCTGGGCCCGATCGGTCCATGACTTGAGGGTGGCGGCGAGCACCTCGCCCTCGCCGTCGACCTCCGCCCGCAGCGCGCGCACCGCGTCGAGCGCGCGCGTCGTGGCCTCGAGGCGCTCCCACATCACGGCGGCGCCCCGCTGGATGCGCCGCGCCTTCTGGAAGTACCCCGCCGCCTGCGCCTTCGCGGGCGTCGCCGGGTCGAGGGTCACCTCGATCGTCCCGCCCATCTCCCAGTCTTCGAGCACGGCGCGCTTCGCGCCGCGCGCGATGCGCTCGCCCTGCGCCAGCAGCAGGCGGCCGACGCGCTGCAGGCGCTCGACGTCGTCGAGGCGCCCGAGG